>JAKLEY010000020.1 GCA_022711455.1 Candidatus Cloacimonadota bacterium | reverse complement strand
GCTCTGCCTACGTCACGGGCTTCAAATATGCGCTGAAAGAGGGTTTCGACTATATTCTGGAGATGGACGCTGATTTCAGCCACAATCCTCAGGACATCCCCCGCCTGCTGGAAGCAGCAAAGAGCTATGATCTGGTGATCGGCTCACGCTACAGCCAGGGAGTGAATATCATCAACTGGCCGTTTAAGCGCCTCTTGATCAGCTATTTCGCCTCCAAATATGTCCGCATCATCACCGGCATGCCTGTCAAGGATCCCACCGGAGGATTCAAATGCATCAACCGCAAGGTTTTGGAAGCCATCAACCTCGATGCCATCCTCTCCGATGGCTATGCCTTCCAGATTGAAATGAATTTCCGGGCCTGGTGCAAAGGCTTCCACGTGCGTGAGATCCCGATCGTCTTCACGGAAAGGCTGAACGGAGTTTCCAAAATGAGCCGGCACATCGTCTGGGAAGCTGCCTGGATGGTGTGGCGTCTGCAACTGATGAAGATCTTCCACCTGCTTTGAACCCGGGATTGCAGGGCTTCGTCCCTGCAGGTGAACCCGGGATTGCAGGGCTTCGTCCCTGCAGGTTTCTGATTAAATGAAGGAGTAACATGCTCGAACGCATCAACAACCCCATTCTCCAGCCGGAAGAAAACGAGTTTGACCGGGCTTTGCGCCCCAAGACTCTGAGCGATTTTATCGGCCAGGACCAGATCAAACAGCTTCTTGATATTTCGATAAAGGCAGCCAAACTGCGTGGAGAATCGCTGGATCACGTGCTCTTCTACGGTCCTCCCGGTTTGGGTAAAACCACTCTGGCAGGCATTATCGCGCGCGAATTGGGAGTCAATATCACCGTCTCCAGCGGACCTGTTTTGGAAAAAGCCAGCGATCTGGCTGGAATCCTGACCAATCTGGGCAAGCATGAGCTGCTTTTTATCGACGAGATCCACCGCCTCTCGCATGTCATTGAGGAATATATCTATCCCGCCATGGAAGATTTTGAAATGGAGATCATCCTCGATAGCGGACCCAGCGCCCGCACTCTCAAGATCCAGATCGAGCCCTTCACCCTGGTCGGAGCCACCACTCGTGCGGGATTACTCACTCCGCCCCTGCGGGATCGCTTTGGCATCGTGCTGAGGCTGGATTACTATGACGTGGAATCCATTATCAGGATCATCAAGCGTTCTGCCCGGATCCTGGATGTTCCGATCGCTGATGAAGCTGCCGCAGAGCTTGCCAGACGCAGCAGAGGCACTCCCCGCATCGCAAACCGCCTCTTGCGCAGAATGCGGGATTACGCCCAGATCATGGGAGACGGTAAGATCACACCGGAACTGGCTTTGCTGGCTTTGGAGATGCTGCAAGTGGATCACGCCGGATTGGACGAGATGGACAAACGCATCCTGCACACTATCATAGATAATTACCGGGGTGGCCCTGTGGGGATCAAGACCCTTTCCACCGCTATCGGAGAGGATGCGGGCACCATCGAGGAGATCTTTGAGCCCTATCTGGTGCAACAGGGATTTCTGGAACGCACAACCCAGGGACGCAAGGTGACATTCAAGGCATATAAACATCTGGGACTCAGCCCGATCGAGGGACAATCTGAAATCTTCTGAGCCCGGCCTCAGCCACGGCATCCGCTGGACTCTGCTGAGTTCTGTGTTACGGCGGATCATCAGTTTACTGCTCTTTCTGGTCATCGCTGGCTGGCTAAGTCAGGCTGACTTCGGGATCTTCCGCAGCTTCAGTCTGATCCTGCTGCTGCTCTCAACCGCTGCCACTTTTGGGCTCGATCTGCACTATATCAGCTCCCAAAAGCGGGGGCTTCTCAACCTGCTAAGCCTGATCCAGAGCGGAATAATGCTATCTCTTGGCCTGGGTGTCCTCTGCACTGTCTTTGCCATCTCTTTGGGAAAACTCTATCACAGCCCGGAATTGGGACGTTTGCTGCTCTTCAGCTTACCTGTTCTGGGAATTGAGGTTCTGCGTCTGGTCAACCGGGCCTGGGCTCAGAAGCAGCTCAAATTCCGGGAACTGGCGCTCGCGGAGACCCTCAATGTGCTGCTCTACAGTGCTTTGGCAATCGTAGGAATCTTCTTTATCCGAGAGGTTTGGCTCTATCTGACAATCTACTACCTTGGCAATCTGGCTGAAGCGCTCTGCCTCTGGAAACTGCTGCCTCCTCTGCCGGATTCGATCCGCCGCAGAGTTTTTTCCAAACAGGCTTTACGGAACAGTCTGGCTGTCGTCAAAATCAATGCCGCGTTTTTGGCTAACGTCAATTCCATCAATATCATCCAGGTTTATGCCGGAAATGCGCCCATCCTCTTTCTGGGGATGCTGGCAGCTCCGGAGCAAATGGGCTTGTATTTCTTTGCCACTCAGTTGATTGGAGTTCCGGTCGGAATGCTCACAGGCTCTCTCTCTCAGGTTTTCTTTCCCGTTTTCGCCTTGCAGGAGAAGGCTCTGGTGATCTCGAATATCAAGCGCTACACAGCTCTGGTTTTGGGCCTTGGCTTACCACTACTGATCGGGTATGCCTTTGGACTGCAATACATTATTCCATTTCTTCTGGGTGATAAATGGAACGCTGCCCTGCCTCTGATCTATTATCTTTTACTATTTTACGGCAGCAGTCTGCTGCATCATCCGATCTCCGGAATCCCGATTCTATGCCGCAAACCAGAGTGGGAACTGATCTGGAATGTCGTTTCCTTCCTGCTGCGGATCGGGGCTTTGGCTTGGGGGATCCGTTTTGGTTATAATTTTGCGGTGCTGCTCTTCTGCATCGTGAGCGCGCTGCTGCATCTGGGCTTCTATTTGATGGCTCTGGTCTTGCTGCGCATTAATCTTCTCTCTGCGATCCTGAACCTGCTTCCCCGTCTGCTCATTCCGGGAGCTTTGACAGCTTTGCTGTTGCTGATGAACCGGTTGCAGGGCGGTTTACTCTTCGGTTCCGCCCTCCTGCTGCTCTACTTTGCAGCCACATTTTTTATCCGACCCGACCTCTGGCAGGACTTGAAAAAACTCCTGCTCCCTGCCTGAGATCATCCCCCTGTCAGACCGGTATCATACCGCTTGCTGACCGCTTTCAAACCGCTTCGGCAGCGGGATGAAAGCGGCATGACAGCGTCATGGCAACGGGAGACAAACGACGCAATCAAGCAGGGACTGAAGTCGAGGTCATTCATATCGCTGGTTTGTGGACGCTTATATTGCTGGAGTTGTGGCCGCCTTAACTACAGCTCGTTAATGCTTTGTGGGCTACCTACTATATTTAAAACTACCAAGTCCAACAAATCTTGAACGGCGGCCACAACTCCAGCGGAATAAATAAAGCCACAAACCAGCGATATAAACTGCGGGTATTGTTATGGCAGCAAAAGCACTTTGCGGATCGTCTCCTGTCCACCACTGCTCAGACGGAGCAGATAGATCCCGGGTGAAAGCCTCTTCCCGGCTGCGTTTGTACCGTTCCAGGCAAGATTGTGTTCCCCCTGGGGGAGCTGACCTTCAAAGATCTGCTTCAGTTTCCTGCCTCTCAGATCATAGACGCTGATATGAGCCACTTCCGGAGTTTTCAGGTCAAAGCGAATCTGCAGCTCTGAGCGGAACGGATTAGGCGCGCAGCTCATTTGGTGAGCCGGGTTCTGGATCTCATCCTCCACGGAGGTCGGAATTAAGACCGTGACAGGCTCCGATGGCACTGATTCACCGGTGGAATAGATCGAGCTGACTGTGAAGACATGGGTTCCGGGGCTCAGGTTATAGACCGCAAGGAAGCTCTCCTGACTGTTGGCATAGTGGCTGCCGTTCCATGTGATGTTATAGGAATGCGCTGTGAAGGGGCTGTCCGGCTCATCCCAATTCAGGAGCAGATTGTTTTCGGAGAGGGTAAACAGCACAAAGGGTGCCGGCATCAGCGAGCTCAGATCCAGATTCCAGCCCTGATCTTTGAGCATGCCCAGCACGATCGGAGCAGGATAGCGGAGCACCTGTCCGGGCATTCCGGAAGGTACTCCGGGCGCGTTTTCCGTTCCCGAATACGCAGTTCCTAACAGTCTGGCTGTTCTGGCCAGATTGAAAGCGGAAGCATAGAGCTGCGGCTGGACCTCACCGGCATACTGCACACCGTAAGTGCCCTGATAACGCAGGTTTCCGCTCGTTAACTGTGCATTCAGAGCCGGAGAAGGATTGGGGAACAGACTCGTATTGGTGAGGAACTGCCCGTTTAAGTTGCAAACGAAAGTGTCATAAAGACTGGGTTGGTTTTGCATCGCCTCCCAGGGGAAGGATGGGGTCAACCCCAGCACCGAGGGATCCAGCATTCCATAGGAACCATATCCGGATTGGACATAAAAGGAAGATTGATAGCCCAGAGCATAGGCAACGGATTTCTGCATCTCGCTGATAAAATCCAGCTGATTGACAGGGCAGTTCTCGTCCTGTCCGAAATACCAGCTGTTGCTCGTGTTCGAGCTGATGATAAAATCACAATCAGCCTGTCCCGGATTGAGCTCCTGACCCGTCAAAGCATTCGCCAAAGCATTGGAATACCAGACATTGGGCAGGGGCGCTCCCGCGAAATTGCGGATCAGATTGGGCAGGGTGACCAGCGTGAAACCCGGCAGATTGGCCCAGCTGGCATTGATCTTGATGGGAACCGTGGAATTGAGCAGAGGCTCCCAAAGACTGACAGCAGTCTCAAAAGCGGCAATCTGCTCCCCCGTGAAAGCAGCGGAATAGCTGACCTGGATATCTGCCGTGGCAAAGCAGAGCACGGCACTTAAACAAAAAAACAACACACACAAATGTTTCAAGGTTCCTCCCCTTTGGGTTTGAAATTATAGAGAGCAAAATGCAGTGAAGCTGCTTGGACGTCAAGCAAATAGCCATGATTTCTCAGCTAGGGTTATGGATAAATTTCCACTCCTGAGTTCTCAGGTTTCAATTTCTGGTTGACAGAAGTGGGGGCTTTGAAAGTTTTGCACCCTGTGTACTGAAGAAAGTATGCGTTCATAGAGTGGTTGCCAAAAAAATGGTTGACAGTTTTTCGGGTTCAAAATTGATTGAGAAAACCTATTGCCGATGTAGCTCAATGGTAGAGCAATTGATTTGTAATCAATAGGTTGGGGGTTCAATTCCCTTCATCGGCTCCAGTGCTTATAGTGGAGAGGTTCCCGAGTGGTCAAAGGGAACAGACTGTAAATCTGTCGTCAGTCGACTTCGGAGGTTCAAATCCTCCCCTCTCCACCATTTAATTTGATCGAACCAAAAAAGAAAAGGCGCGGGAGTAGCTCAGTTGGTAGAGCATCAGCCTTCCAAGCTGAGGGTCGCGGGTTCGAACCCCGTTTCCCGCTCCACTTTTTTTTGTGAGATATATAAAGATATGCTCTTGTAGCTCAGTCGGTAGAGCGCTTCCTTGGTAAGGACGAGGTCACCGGTTCAAATCCGGTCAAGAGCTCCATCTTTTTTTTATAACGTAAATAATTACAAGGAATGGAATCAAGAATTCCAGGAGGAACAATGGCAAAAGAGAAATTCGTACGTAGCAAGCCACACGTGAATGTTGGTACGATCGGTCACATCGACCATGGTAAAACCACGCTCACGGCTGCTATCACAGCCTATCTCGCAAAGAAGGGCGGAGCTAAATTCCGTTCCTTTGACAGTATTGACAACGCCCCGGAAGAAAAAGCCCGTGGTATAACCATCGCAACCGCCCACGTTGAATACGAAACCGCAAATCGCCACTATGCCCACGTTGACTGCCCCGGCCATGCTGACTATATCAAAAACATGATCACCGGTGCTGCCCAGATGGACGGCGCGATCCTCGTTGTCAGCGCTTATGACGGTCCCATGCCCCAGACCCGCGAGCACATCCTGCTTGCCCGTCAGGTGGGCGTGCCTGCCATGGTCGTGTTCATGAACAAATGCGACCTCGTCGAAGATCCCGAACTCCTTGACCTTGTGGAAATGGAAATTCGCGAATTGCTCGACAAGTATGATTTCCCCGGAGACGAATGCCCCGTGATCCGCGGCTCTGCCCTCAAAGCCCTCAATGGCGAACCCGAAGGCGAAGCTCAGGTTCAGGAACTCATGGACGCTGTGGACAGCTACATCCCGCTGCCAGACCGCGCTGTGGACAAACCCTTCCTGATGCCCGTCGAAGATGTGTTCTCGATCCCCGGCCGCGGCACTGTTGCCACCGGTCGTGTGGAACGCGGCGTGATCAAGGTTCAGGACAAGGTTGAGCGCGTGGGTATCCACGAGACAGTCGAAACCACCTGCACCGGAGTCGAAATGTTCCGTAAGCTGCTCGATGAAGCCCAGGCTGGCGACAATGTCGGTATCCTTCTGCGCGGCTTTGCCAAGACAGACGTGGAACGCGGCCAGGTTCTCGCGAAACCCAAATCCATCAAACCGCACACCAAGTTCATCGGCCAAACCTATGTGTTGACCAAAGATGAAGGTGGACGCCACAAACCCTTCCAGACCGGATATCGTCCTCAGTTCTATTTCAGAACCACCGACGTGACCGGCAGCCTTTCACTGCCTGAAGGCGTGAAAATGGTCATGCCCGGTGACAACGTGGAAATTCAGGCTGAACTCATCACCCCGATCGCCATGGAACTTGGACTGCGCTTCGCTATCCGCGAAGGTGGCCACACCATCGGCAGCGGAGTCGTTTCCAACATTATCGAATAATCGGGAACAGAAATGAGAGACATCATTATTCTCGCTTGTGAAGATTGCAAAAACCGCAATTATACCACAACCAGAAACAAGCGTAAACACCCGAACCGGATGGAGCTGAAGAAATATTGCCCCACCTGCCGGAAACACACAGCCCACAAACAGCGCTAAACCGCTGTAGTATATATGTTGCAGGACAGTAGTTCAACTGGTAGAGCACCGGTCTCCAAAACCGGGGGTTGCGGGTTCGATTCCTGCCTGTCCTGCCACATTAATCAGGAGCCTGGAGCCTCAGTGGCTCTTTCCTCCACCTAAGAATTGGTGATAAAATGAATTTCGACAAGGTAAAAAAGTTTTTCCATGAAGTCCGGACTGAGCTCAAATCAGTCACCTGGCCCACCCAAGCCGACCTCAAAGAAGGCACGCTGGTCGTGATCGTTATGTCCGCGATCGTCGCGATCTTTTTGTCCTTGGTTGATCTGGGATTCAACAATATAATCAACCTGATATTTTAAGCATTATGTCTGAAATGAAATGGTATGTGATCCATACCTACTCCGCCCACGAAAACAAGGTCAAGACCGCAATTGAAAAGGGTCTGACCGGGACACCGCTTGAGAGCCTGGTAGGTCAGGTTTTGGTGCCGGTGCGCAAGACCTTCATCATTCGTGAAGGCAAGAAAGTGGAGCGCGAGAAGAAACTCTTTACCAGCTATGTGATCATAGAAGCTGAGATGACCCCGGAACTGAAGACCTATATTCTTAACATCGCGGGTGTCACCAACTTTCTGGGGCTGACCAAAGACAAGAAAGATCCCATCCCCCTGAACGCGGAAGAGATCGATCGTCTGACGGGCATCACCGAGCGTGATCAGGACAGCGTGAGTTTCAGCTTTTTCCCCGGAGACCCGGTCAAGGTTACAGCCGGACCCTTCTCCGATTTCGAGGGCATTATTCAGAAAGTGGCTGATGATGGCGCCAAGCTCACCATCGAGGTCACGGTCTTTGGGCGCAAGACCCCGGTCGAACTCAATTCGAATCAGGTCGAGCTGATGAAATCAAATAAATAGATAAGCATAATAAGGAAAGAAAAATGGCCAAACCAAAAGACGCCGTAGCAATGATAAAACTACAATTACCGGCCGGCAAAGCCACTCCCGCTCCTCCGGTGGGACCCGCACTCGGTCAGGCCGGGGTAAATATTCCGGAGTTTTGTCGTCAGTTCAACGAAAAGACTGCCGACCAACCCGGCATGGTCTTCCCGGTGGTGATCTACGTTGCCAAAAACAAGAGTTTCACTTTTGAAATCAAGACCCCGCCCGCGGCCATCCTGATCAAAAAAGAAGCAGGACTGGCCAAGGGCAGCGCTGTTCCCAACAAGACCAAAGTGGGAACCCTGAATCAGGATCAGCTGCGCAATATCGCTCAGCTCAAGATCCAGGACATGAATTGTCATACCCTTGAATCCGCAATGAGTATGATCGCAGGCACTGCAAGAAGCATGGGTGTCACAGTCACCGACTGATGACAAGAAGCTTCTTTTGCAGGAGATAGTATTCATAAGGAGAGTCAATGAAACATAGTAAAAGGTACAAACATGCCTATTCGATGTACGACCGCCAAAAGCGATTTGACCTCGACGAAGCTCTGAAGATTTTGAAGACCTTACCCGCCTCCAAATTCGATGAGACCGTGGAAGTCCATTTCAACCTTGGCGTCGATCCTCGGAAAGCCGATCAGCAGATCCGGAACTCCATCATTTTGCCCCACGGAACGGGTAAGACGGTGCGAGTGCTCGTGTTTGCGGAAGGCGACAAGGCAGACGAAGCCAGAAAAGCTGGCGCCGATTACGTCGGGTTGGATGACCTGGTCGAAAAAATCTCTGGTGGTTGGTTCGACTTTGATGTGGTCATCACCATGCCCACCCTGATGGGACGTATCGGTAAACTGGGACGCGTCCTTGGTCCGCGCGGCTTGATGCCAAACCCCAAGGTCGGAACCGTTACCATGGAACTCGCCAAGGCGATCGATGATGCCAAGGGCGGAAAGGTTACTTATCGCGTCGATAAGTTTGCCAATCTGCACATTCCCGCAGGGAAACTTTCGTTCCCGCAGGAAAACCTCAAAGGCAACATCAAGACCATTTTGGCAGCTATCCTGAAGGAACGCCCGGCCGCGCTTAAGGGGATATTCATCAAGAGTATCACGCTGTGCACCACAATGGGTCCCGGGGTCAAATTACAGGTCGCGAGCGCAACCTTGGAAGCAAAGAGCTAAGGGAGATATTGAAATGGTTCAAAATGTTAAATATGACATAGTTGCGAACTTGAAATCAAGATTAGATGGCGCCAAAGCGATCGTACTGGTGGATTACAAGGGAATTAACATCGAGCAGGTAAACGCTCTGCGGGGCTCATTCAGAGCCGCGGGAGTGGATTACTTCGTACAAAAGAATACCTTGATCAAGCTGGCTCTCAACGAGCTGGGGATCAAAGAACTGGATTCAGAACTGATCGGTCCGACCGCTGTGGCAGTCTGCAACCTCGATGAAGTTGCTCCCGCCCGCGTGCTGACCAAGTTTTTGAAAGAAGTGATGGAAGACGCGGCGTTTCCCAAATTCAAGTGCGGATACGTGGCAGGACACGTGTTTAACGCTACAGAGCTCAAAGCTCTGGCCTCCCTTCCCTCTCGTGAAGAATTGCTCGCCCGGGTGGTTGGAACCGTACAGGCTCCGCTTACAAGCTTCCTCGGCGTCACCAGCGGAATCCTCCGCAAGCTCGTGCTTGCCGTGGATGCCATAGCAAAAAAACAAGCAGAAGCCAGCTAAAAATTAATGATATATACCTGGAGGAACAATGTCCGATAAAAAGCAACAAGTAATTGACCTGATTAAAGATATGACGGTTCTCGAACTTTCCGAGCTCGTAAAAGAAATGGAAGAGACTTTCGGAGTCTCCGCCGCAGCTCCTGTCGCAGCCTTTGCCGCTCCTGCCGCTGCCGCAGCCGAAGCTAAAGAAGAACAGTCCGAATTTGACGTGATCCTTGCCAACGCCGGCGAGAAGAAGATCAACGTGATCAAAGTCGTCCGTGAGATCACCAAGCTCGGTCTGAAAGAAGCCAAAGACCTCGTCGACGGAGCCCCCAAAATGGTCTCCGAAAAAGTTAGCAAAGAAGAAGCCGAATCAGTTAAGAAAAAACTCGAAGAAGCTGGTGCAACTGTCGAAGTCAAGTAGTGGCCTGAGCGCCATGCATTATGGTCCAAAAAAAGTCCGCAAGGGCTTTTTTTGGACTTCTTATCCTTTATCTGCACGTATTTTATGCTCGCGTCCGGGCTCGCTTCAGGAGAAGATTAGTTCCCCTCTGAGCGCCATGCCATCCGAACCGTTAACCGACAAGAAAAGCGATCCGTCGGTTTTAAAAAACCACAAAGGAGTGAGCTTTTGAGAAAGATCAAAAGTTATTCCCGTATATCCGGAAGATTCGCAGAACTGGGAATTCCCGAAGTAGAGATTCCCAATCTTCTGGCTATGCAAGTCGACTCATTCAATGAATTCCTGCAAAAGGACATCCATCCTATGCGCCGGGAAAAGAAGGGACTGCAGGCAGTCTTTGAAGCCATCTTCCCGATTGAAGACACCAAGGCCAATTTCAGCCTGGAATTCATTGAGTACAACATCTTGCAGGAAAAATACGCCATCGAGGAATGCCGCGAACGGAATCTGTCTTACCAGGCACCCCTCAAGGCAAAGATGCGTTTAAACGTCTTTGAACAAACAGAAACCGGCAGAGAACACAAAGACACCATCGAACAGTATGTGTTTCTTGGCGAGATCCCGCTGATCACAGAGCAGGGAACCTTTATCGTCAACGGCGCCGAGCGCGTCATTATTTCTCAGCTGCAACGCTCTCCCGGAGTATTTTTCTCTGAGGAGAAGCACCCCAGCGGCAAGACCCTCTACTCTGCCAAAGTGATTCCCTACAACGGATCCTGGCTCGAATTTGACATCGATATCCATGATGTCATGTATGTCCATATCGACAAACGCCGCAAGCTTCCGGTCACCACCCTCCTGCGCGCGATCGGCATCTCCACCAACGAGGATTTGAGAAAGATCTTTTATGAAAAAGAGAGTCTCAAACTGAAAGAGGCGAAAGGTCGCCATTTATACTCCGATATCCTGGTGGAAGGCAAGCCCGATCCTGTGGCCTGGGCAAACGACCAAATGACCGACAGTCTGATCACCGCGCTGGATGCCCATGGCATCAAGCAGGTTGATGTCATCAACTACGATTATGAAATAGCCCGCAAGGTGCTTGAAAACACCATAGCAAAAGACCCCACCTTTAACCAGGAAGACGCTCTGAAGAAGATCTACAGCCTGATCCGTCCCGGCGAAGAAGCCTCGGTCGAGATCGCCAAGCAGCTGGTGGACCGAATGTTCTTCAACGAAAAGCGCTACAATCTGGGAGAAGTGGGCCGCTACAAGATAAACACACGCATCGGGGTCGATGCAGACATGAGCACCCTCACCCTCACGGTGGAGGATTTTATTCATATCTTCAAAACCCTGATCGCCATCTACCATGATGATGACGAGGTGGACGACATAGATAACCTCGCCAACCGCCGGGTCAGAACCGTGGGCGAACTGATGCAGGAACAATATACCACTGGTCTTTCCATGGTTGCCCGCATCATTCAGGAACGCATGGCTATCTCCAATCCCGATGAGATCACGGTGCACGATCTGGTGAACAGCAATGCCCTGATCAACGTGGTCCAGTCCTTCTTCCTCACCGGCCAGCTCTCTCAATTCATGGAGCAGACCAATCCCCTTGCCGCGCTGAGACACAAACGCGCTTTCTCCGCTTTGGGTCCCGGTGGGCTCACGCGTGAACGCGCCGGCTTTGAAGTCCGCGACGTTCATTCGTCCCACTATGGCCGTGTCTGCCCGATCGAGACTCCTGAAGGTCCAAACATCGGCTTGATCGTCTCCCCCTCGATCTATTCCCGGATCAATCATCTGGGCTTTATCGAGACTCCCTACCGCAAGGTGGTGGATGGCTGCGTGACCGATGAATATGACTATATGGATGCCGCGCAGGAAGAAAAGTATATCATTGCCCAATCCGACGTGACTCTGGATGACAACCGCAGGATCACGGATGAATTGATCTTTGCCCGGGAACGCGGTGATTTTGTGCAGGTGAGTCCAAACCAGGTTCAATATATGGATGTGGCTCCTCAGCAGATGGTTTCGGTTTCCGCGGCCATGATCCCCTTCCTGGAACACGACGATGCCAACCGTGCTCTGATGGGTTCAAACATGCAGCGTCAGGCAGTTCCTCTGATCAATCCCCAGGCTCCGCTGGTGGGAACAGGGATGGAACGCATTGCCACCATGGACACTGCCAGCATAGCAGTGGCTCCTTACGATGGCGTGGTGACAAATGTGACCTCCGCCTATGTGGAGATCAAACCGCTGAACGAAAAGGACGAAGCCGTCTATCTTGGCAAAGGCAGCCGCGTGGAGCTCAAGAAGTTTATCCGCACCAATCAGGACACCTGCAACAACCAGCGTCCGACCGTCCGCATCAACGATGTGGTCAAGAAGGGACAGCCTGTGTCGGACGGTGCCTGTGTGGAAGATAACCGTTTGGCTCTGGGCACCAATCTCACGGTCGCTTTTATGCCCTGGTATGGCTATAACTATGAAGATGCCATCATCCTCAGCGAAAAAGTGGCCCGGGAAGACACCCTGACTTCGATCTACATCGAAGAGATGGAAGTTCTGGTCCGCAACGTCAAGAACGGCCGGGAAGAACTGGCCTATGATATTCCAAACGTCCCTGCTCAGGCGCTCCGCAATCTGGATAAGACAGGTATCATCCGGGTTGGCAGCGTTATCCATGCCGGTGACATCATTGTCGGTAAAGTGACGCCCAAGAGCATCGAGATAGATCCTTCCCCGGAAGAGAACCTGATGCGTGCCCTCTTTGGCGATCGTGCCGGAGACTTCACCAACAGCTCGCTGAAAGCCAAGCCCGGAATGGAAGGCGTGGTGATCGACGTCAAGGTCTTCAGCCGTCTGGAAGATGGAAGCGACCTGATGGAAGACAACGAGGACAAGATCCTGAAGCTGAAGACCGAGCAGAATCACCGCCGTAAAATGGTGGAAGAATTCAAGGAAGAAAAGCTGATGGCTGCCCTCCTGGGACAGACCGCGCAGAATATCTGGGATGAAAAGACCAATATGCCCTTCATCGCCCCCGGCAAAAAGATCAGCAAAGAAGATCTCAAACGCATCAATTTCAAGAAGCTTGATCTCGATGTGGAGCTGGTGGCAGATCGTGAGAAGAACGATTACATCTATAATGAGATCATCCTCAAGATCAAACACTCGCTGGAACAAAGCGATAATATCTATAAAAAGACCTACGAACGGATCAAACACGGTGACGAACTCCAATACGGCGTACGCAAGATGGTCAAAGTTTACGTGGCCAAGAAGCGTAAGATCGAAGTGGGCGACAAGATGGCCGGACGCCATGGAAACAAAGGCGTTATCTCCATCGTTGCTCCCATCGAAGACATGCCCTTCATGGAAGACGGAACCCCCGTCGACATCGTGCTGAACCCTCTGGGTGTGCCCTCCCGTATGAACATCGGCCAGATCATGGAGACCCATCTGGGCATGGCTGCCAAGCTGCTGGGCTTCGAAGTGGAAACCCCCATTTTTGACGGTGCTTCCAACGAAGATATCCGCAGTGAATTGGTCAATGCCGGGCTCCAACCCGATGGCAAACAGATCCTTTATGATGGCAAATCCGGTGAACCTTTCAAAGAAAGAGTCACCGTCGGCGTCATCTATATGATGAAGCTCAACCACTTGGTAGCAGACAAGATGCATGCCCGCTCGACGGGTCCTTACTCCCTGATCACCCAACAACCTCTGGGCGGAAAAGCCCAGCATGGTGGCCAAAGACTGGGAGAAATGGAAGTCTGGGCTTTAGAAGCCTATGGCGCTGCTCATCTGCTGGAAGAAATGCTGACGATCAAGAGTGATGACGTGGACGGCCGCAACAACGCCTTCAAAGCCATCACCCGCGGAGAGAATCCGCCTCCTCCCGGAGTGCCGGAATCTTTCAACGTGCTCATCAGCGAACTGAAATCACTCGGCTTTGACATCGAATTTCTCAAAGACGAAGACGCGAGATAAGGGAGAGCTATTATGTTAAAAGATACCAGACGTGAAATCAGACCCAACGAATATGACTTTGTCCGGATCCGGATCGCCTCTCCCGACACCATCGTCAACGAATGGTCCCACGGTGAGGTCACCAAACCGGACACCCTGAATTACCGGACTCTCAAGCCCGAGAAAGACGGTCTGTTCTGCGAGCGCATCTTCGGCCCCGAACGGGATTATGAATGCGCCTGCGGTAAATATAAGAAGAAACGGTTCCAAAACACGGTCTGCGACCGCTGTAACGTGCTCGTGACCACTTCTCGCGTGCGTCGTACCCGCATGGGACACATCGACCTCGCGGTCCCGATCGCCCATATCTGGTTTGTCAAGAGCGCTCCTTCCAAGATCGGCACTCTGCTTGATATGACGATCAAAGACCTCGAACGCGTGCTCTACTATGAGAGTTTCATCGTGATCGATCCGGGCGACAGCCCCTATGAAAAGATGGAACTGCTGGAAGTCGACGAGTATTATGAGATCAAAGACAAAGTGGGATCAAACTTCCTGGCCATGATGGGCGCGGAAGCGATCAAAGAACTGCTGATCCGCATCGATCTCAAAAACGAAGCGCTCGATCTGCGCACCCGGCTTAAAATGGAAGAATCCACTCTGCGTAAGCAAAAGCTGATCAATAAACTCAAGATCGTGGATGCTTTCAGCCGCAGTGGCAACGGCCCCACAAACATGATCATGGAAGCCCTCCCGGTGCTGCCGCCGACCTTGCGTCCGCTGGTGCCGCTCGAAGGTGGCAGATTTGCCACCGCAGACTTCAATGATCTTTACAGACGCGTGATCACCCGCAACAACCGTCTCAAGCAGCTTCTGGAGATCAGAGCGCCTGAGGTGATCCTGCGCAACGAAAAACGCATGCTGCAGGAAGCAGTCGATGCCCTGATCGATAACAGCCGCAAGGCCCGTCCCGTACGCGGCAGAGGCAATCGCCCCCTGAAATCCCTCACTGATCAATTGAAGGGGAAACAGGGCCGTTTCCGCCAAAACCTGCTGGGAAAACGGGTGGACTATTCCGGCCGTAGCGTGATCACGGTGGGTCCCGAGCTCAAGCTCAACCAATGCGGTCTGCCCAAAGACATGGCCGTGGAGCTCTTCAAACCTTATCTGATCGAACGTCTGCAGAAGATGGGTGAGGTCGACAAGGTCAAAAACGCCAAGAAACTGATTGAAAAGAAGCAACCGGAGATCTGGTCCATCCTCGAAGAGGTGATCAAAGACTATCCTGTGCTGCTCAACCGCGCGCCAACTCTGCACCGTTTGGGTATTCAGGCCTTCATTCCGGTGCTCACTGATAATAAAGCCATCCAGCTCCACCCCATGGTCTGCGTTCCTTTCAACGCCGACTTTGACGGTGACCAGATGGGCGTCTACGTCCCGCTTTCCCAGGAAGCGCAGGTGGAAGCCAGAGTGCTGATGCTCTCCACCCGAAACCTGCTGCTGCCTGCCAACGGACGCCTTGCCATGGCTGCCAACCAAGACATCGTGCTGGGTTGTTTCTATCTCACCATGGACGTCTCCGACGCTCCTGAAGATATCAGCACCCTGCGCCATTTCTTCAGCCCCGATGAAGTGATCGCTGCCTATGAACAGGAAGAGATGCTCTGCTCCATCAAAGGCGAGAAGAACGTGGAACGCGGCCTTGATCTGCACACCTGGATCAGAGTTAAAATTGACAACAGCTATCTGGTCACGACCGTGGGCCGGGTGATCTTCAACCAGATCCTGCCCCCCGAAGTCGGGTTCCAAAACATCACTTATGACAAGGGTAAGCTCAACGACCTTGCCATGCTCTGCTTCAATGCCGTGGGTCAATATCGCACTGCCGGGATCCTGGATGAGCTCAAAGCCACCGGTTTCCGCTATGCCACCAGAGCCGGTGTGACCTTCAGCTTTGATGATATCATCGTCCCGGAACGCAAGGACGAGATCATCGACCAGACCGACGTCGAAGTCAAAAAGATCTTTGATCTGCATCAAAAAGGCGGAATCACAGAAAACGAGCGTTTCGGCCGGATCGTCGATCTTTGGAAAAAGACCACCGTGCGTGTGACGGATGAGCTGATGGAAGAGCTTTCTCACAGCCGTAATGGCCGCAACTCCATCTATATGATGTATAAATCCGGTGCCCGTGGTTCCAAAGACCAGATCAAACAGCTGGGCGGAATGCGCGGCTTGATGGATAAACCCACCAAGATCGGTGCCGGCGGTGGTGGAGACGTGATCGAAACCCCGATTAAATCCAATTTCAAACAAGGCCTCACCGTGCTGGAATACTTTGTGTCCACTCACGGAGCCCGTAAAGGACTGGCCGATACAGCGCTCAAAACAGCAGATGCCGGTTATCTGACCAGGCGTTTGGTGGACGTTGCCCAAAACGCGATCATCACCATCCCCGATTGCGGAACAGCCCGCGGTGTGTTCATGAACGCCCTCAAGGAAGCCAACGAAGTTGTGCAAACCCTCGCCGAGCGGATCCAGGGCAGAACTGCAGTGGATGACATCATCGATCCCGTCACCGGCAAGACTCTGGTCAATGCCGGAGAAGAGATCACCAACAAGATGGCCCATATCATCCAAAACCATGGCCTGATCTCCGTGCATGTGCGCTCCGTACTCACCTGCGAAGCGGAATCAGGGATCTGTGCCAAATGTTACGGACGTAACCTTGCCACCCAGAAACCTGCCACGATCGGTGATCCCGTTGGTATCATCGCTGCCCAGAGCATCGGTGAACCCGGCACTCAGCTCACCCTGCGGACCTTCCACATCGGTGGTGCTGCCAGCACAGCGACCGACCTCGCGGAAGTGGTTTCCAGCCATGATGGTATCGTCAAATTTGACCGTATGAACACTGTCACCAACCCTGAAAACCAGCTGATCTCCGTGTCCCATCTGGGCCGCATCCTCATCCTCGATGAGCATGACGAATCCAAGGAACTGGAAGAATACAAGGTGGAATACGCTGCCACAGTGCACGTCCGCGACGGTCAAAAGATCGCGCTCAACACCAAGATGCTGTCCTGGGATCAATTCAACAATCCGCTGATCTCTACCGCCAAGGGTGTTTTGCACTACGAGAATTTCGTGCGTGACATCACCTTTAAGGAAGAATATAACGACATCACCTTCAGCCGTGATATCACCATCATCGAATCCAAAGACCGCAAAAAGCAACCCCAGTTCAAGATCGTCGGAGACGACGGCGCTGTGGTGCTGGTGCCTCTGCCCAGCGGTCTCACCATTCGCGTGGAAGACGGAAGCTATGTCTACCCGGGTCACATCCTGGGCCAGACCTCCAGAATGACCATCAAACAACGCGATATCACCGGTGGTCTGCCCCGGGTTCAGGATCTCTTTGAAGCCCGCGTGCCCAAGGAAAAAGCCAAGATCTCCGATATCGACGGAACCGTCACCATTGGTGGGCTCAAGAAGACCGGCCGTGATATCTTCGTGACTCCGTCCAACGGCATTTTCTCTCCTGCCGATGGCAAAGTGGTGGTTCAGACCGATGATAACCGTAATCAGGTGGTCGTACTCACCGACAAGACCGTTTACAGCGAAAAAGACGGCAAAGTCACCATCGTCGAAGAGAACAAGAAGAAGTATGTGGACGTGGCCAAGCGCAACGTCAAACCTGTGCGTCATGAGATTCCCAAGGGCTTGCAGCTTATTGTCTCGGACGATGAGACCGTGAAGGCCGGGGCTCCGCTCTGCGGCAAAGTCTTTGTCATCCCTTCAGATCAGGAAAGCATCCTGGCCACCGGGGATTCTGCCAAAGCCTATCAACCGCTGGCCGGACGCAAGTATTCCATCCCCACCGGAAAACGTATCATTGTGCACCAGGGAGACCATGTCGAAAGCGGAGACGCCTTGTCCGACGGTCCTCTGGATCCGCACGACATGCTCGTGCGCGGGATCATCGAGGCTCAAATGCTGATCCTCAACGAGATCCAGGAGATCTACCGCAAGCAGGGCGTGAAGATAGACGATAAACACGTTTCCGTCATCGTCCGCCAGATGTTCAAGAAGGTGAGGATCACAGACAGCGGCAGCACCAGTTTCCTCGAAGGCGATATTGTCGACAAGATGATCGTGGAAAAGGAAAACCGGGAAGCGCTGAAGTTTGACAAGACTCCCGCCCGCTTTGAACAGCTCCTGCTGGGTATCACCAAAACTTCTCTCTTGACGGAAAGCTGGCTCTCAGCAGCGTCGTTCCAGGAGACCACAAAAGTGCTCACCAGAGCTGCCATCGAAGGCCGGATCGACCGTCTCGAAGGTCTCAAGGAAAGCATCATCCTGGGTCACCGCATCCCTGTGGGAACCGGTACCAAAGCGTATAACAGCATGATCAAGGACGCCGTTGCCAGTGGCAAAACAGTCGCTCAGGTCATCAGTGAATTTGCTCACCCGTCCAGCGACGAGGAATCGGAAGATATTCTGGATTTCTAAGGGGTGACTTTAATGAATAATGCACTACAAACTAAGATAAATAATAATGGAGGTTATCAGTGCCAACCATCAATCAACTGATACGCAAAGGCAGAACTGAAATCGAAAGCAAGAAAAAGAACAGGGCGCTTCAAGGATGTCCGCAAAGGCGCGGAGTATGCACTCGTGTTTACACGACGACGCCCAAGAAACCGAATTCAGCTTTGCGTAAAGTCGCACGTGTCCGTCTTGTGAACGGATTTGAAGTTACAGCTTATATCCCCGGTGAAGGACATAACTTGCAGGAGCACAGCATAGTGCTGGTTCGCGGCGGTCGTGTCAAAGACCTTCCCGGTGTTCGTTATCACATAGTTCGCGGAGCCCTGGATTCCGCCGGTGTCGAAAAACGCACCGTGTCCCGTTCCAAATATGGAACCAAGCGCCCGAAAGCCAAGAAATAGGGAGGAATTGAAAGATGCCAAGAAAGAGAAAAGCAGTCGTCCGCGAAGTCCTTCCGGATCCCAAATATAACGATATCGTCCTGACCAAATTCATGAATTGCCTCATGGTTCAGGGCAAGAAATCACTGGCCGAAAAGATCGTCTACGGCGCCTTCGATATAATCGCCGAGAAGACCAAACAGCCCCCGCTGGATGTCTTCAAGACCGCTATCGACAACGTCCGTCCTCTGGTCAAGGTCGTCTCCCGCCGCGTGGGTGGATCAAACTACCAGATCCCTACCGAGGTGAACGAGAAGAACGGCCGCGCCATCGCCTTCCGCTGGCTGATCGCCTATTCACGTGCCCGCAGCGAGAAGACTATGATCGAAAAACTGGCCAATGAACTCATGGCTGCCTACAAAAAAGAAGGCTCCAGCGTCAAGAAGCGCGAAGATACCCACAAGATGGCAGATGCCAACAAAGCCTTTGCCCACCTGCGTTTCTAATCCGTAGAGCAGGATGCCGATCCTGCTGAAAAACAGAATATAAACCCTCTCCGCAAGGAGAGGGTTTTTCGTAACATAGGCTTTAGAGCCTGTGAAGAAATGTTATAATATTGGCTATTAATTACTTGACACAAAATGAGAGCGCAATACAATGGCATTAATATAGATAAGGATATTAGTTGTCATGCACAAAGAA
>JAKLEY010000002.1 GCA_022711455.1 Candidatus Cloacimonadota bacterium | reverse complement strand
ACACCTCGTTCTTGTTGCTTGCGTATTTGCTGATGCAACAATAAGATACGAGGTGTTTTTGTCAAGAAGTATTTTCTCCTATTTCGCTGTCCCCCAAAGTCTTAGGCAACTAGGAAAGATTAGTTACTGATGCTTGTAAGCGCTCTGCAGGCTACCTGCTATATCTAGACTTCGTGAAACCAACGAGGCTTCAACGGCGGTCTCGACTTCAGCCCACGGGATTCGGACCAAGTCTATTTGAGATAGAGTCTTAGCTAGATTCATTGTTGATATGGTCTGCGTGGGCTGAAGTCGAGGCCGCGGTTGAAGGATACGCTGGACTCCGTAATTGTATATTTAGCAGGTAGTCAGCGAAGCAATAATGACCTGTATTTAACGCGGCCACAACTCCAGCGATACCAATACATCGTCACTCGTTACTCGTCACACAAAAAAAGCCCCGCTTTGCAGCGGGGCCATTGGAATGTCAGCACACCAGAGTGTGCAATCCGGTTATTTCATCAGGATCATCTTGCGTGTGTCTGAGAACTTGCCGGCCTGCATCTTGTAGTAGTAGACGCCGCTGGCGACAGGACGGTTGTGGTCGTCCATGCCGTTCCAGACCACGGAATGGTTTCCGGAGGCCTTGGTCTCATTCACCAGGGTTTTGACGAGCTGACCCTTGAGGTTGTAGATACCGAGGTTGACGGGACCGCTGGTAGCAGTGCTGAAGCGGATCGTCGTTTCAGGATTGAAGGGGTTGGGGTAGTTGCCGATCAGGGCGTTTTGGAGCACGGGAGCCGTGTTGTCGTCATTACCGACGCTTCCACCATTTGAATGGATGGCGAAATCATCGACGTAGAAGACGAAGGCATCGTTGGACACGCAGCGGATACCGATATAGACGTTCTGATTGTCGTATTGGGACAGATCATAGATATATTCGGTCCAGGCTACGGGTGCTTCGACGTAGTTGGGTCCTGTGACATAGCTGAAGCCCTGGATCGTCGGGGTATCCATAGTGTTGACACCAATGCGGAATCTTTCCAGACCGTAGGTGGCGACGTGGCTGCGGGCATAGAACTTGATCGCGCTTCCGGTTCCCAA
The DNA here is from genome assembly GCA_022711455.1 of Candidatus Cloacimonadota bacterium. Taxonomy (GTDB): domain Bacteria; phylum Cloacimonadota; class Cloacimonadia; order Cloacimonadales; family Cloacimonadaceae; genus PHBP01. The sequence goes on along the minus strand of JAKLEY010000002.1, from coordinate 36,898 downwards.
ATGCACTCTGGGAGTGATCATCCAGTCGTTGTTGGGAGGAGCAGTGGCAGCAAAGGATGCGGCCATTTTGACTCCGCCGTGAGGGGTGAGCGTGGTGATCGGAGGCGTGGTGGCACTGGGATTGAAGACGATGTAGGCCATCGGTGCGGCAGAACCGGGGAATTCGATATTGGTGATGCCGTAGGTTCCGGATTGATCGACGTCAATCAGAGTCCAGGGTGAGAACAGGTTTGCGAAGTCAGGATAGGTCTCGAAGCCGTCGGTGAAGAAGGCAGGAGCCAGGGTGACGTTCACGACAGCCTGCACGGTGGCAGGAGCTGATTCACCATTGGTGTAGGTGGCTGTGACACCATAGTTATAGGTGGCATTGGCCAGATCCAGATCCAGATAGGTGGTGACATCAGGATTGGTGATGGTGCTGATCAGCACTCCGTCGCGATAGACCTTGTAGCCGTTGATGGCACGGGTGGACTGGGCGGGAGTGTAGCGATGGGCAGCCAGATCACCATTTTGAATGACTGCAGCCTTGCTTTCGGCAATGGGCTTGAGTTCCACGGCTTTGGCAGCAGTTCCGCTCTGCGCGAAAGCTTTGACCGACCAGTTGTAGGTGAGGGTCGGAGCCAAGGCAGTAAGAGTTGTCCAGGCACCCTGGAAATACATCATGTTGCCTTTGCCTTCGATGGGAGGACCATCGTCGCAACCGGCAGGATATCCGCCTGTGGTGTTGACTTCAAATCCATACCAGAGTTCGCCGGTGGCGGGAATGGGAACGGGTGTGGTCAGGATCACGAGGTTCCATTCACCGATGGTGAAGGTGGGAACGACCTGAGACGAGACCAGGGTTCCGGCATTGGTGGCTGATCCACCGGTCCAGACCTTGACAGTGTAGGTGCAGCTTTCATAGGCAGGCACAAACTTGATCTGGGTGAGGGTGCGTCCGGCATAGGGAGCCAGGTCTGCGGCAGTCCAGCGATGCGCGACGGCAAACTGGGCAGCTGCGTTGGTTCCGACGGAGTTTCCGACCACGTCCTGAGCCCAGGTGATCCAATCACCGGCAGCAGGAGGAACGGGGTTGTCCCAATCCAGAGTGACGTCATTGCTGACCACGGTGGCAGTGAGGTTTGTGGGCGGTTGCAGGACAGCAGGAGACACAACCGCAGTGGCGGGAGCAGTCGGGACGGATTCACCACCGGTGTAGGTGGCAGTCACAGTGTAGACGTAGGTGCCGGTGGCAAGGCCGTTGTCTGCATAGGCAGTGGTGGCGGGATCGGTGATCGTGGTGATCAGGGTGCCGTCACGATAGACCTTGTAACCTGTCAGGGCACGGGTGGGTTCGGTTCTTGTGGTAACTGCGATGCCGGTCTGACGAGTGTTGTTTCCGACCGGCTGAGCGTTGGCAATGATCTCTGTGCGGGCAGCAGGCTGGCCGACGAAGAAATCATCCACGAAGAAGATGAAAGCATCATTGGAAAGGCACTGGATGCCGATGCGGACGGTCTGTCCGGCATAGGCACTCAGAGGATAGCTGTATTCAGTCCAGGTGGTGGGAGCCTGAATATAGTTCGTTCCGCTGATGATGGTGAAGTTGGCGGGAGCGGTTCCGGTGGTGGAAACACCAACCTTGAAGCGTTCCAGACCATAGGTAGCAACATAGGAGCGGGCCCAGAATTTGACCACGTCATTATTGGCGATCGTGATCGGAGGGCTCATCATCCAGTCATTGTTGGGAGGCGTGGTGGACGCGAAGCAGGCGGCCATTTTGGAACCGCTGTGCGGAGCCGCATCCGTGACGGCAGGAGTAGTGGCGCTGGGATTGAAGATCATGAAAGCCTGCGCGGCATAGGCATTGGTCCAGGTGATCCCGGTCATGCCATAGGTCGTGCTCTGATCGACGTCCACAGTTGTCCAGGGGGCAAAGGTGATCGCGAAGTTCTCATAGGTCTCAAAACCATCGGTGAAGCCGGTGGGAGGAGGAGTCGTGCCCGGGGCATCCCAATCCAGGGCAACGTTGCTGCCGGTAACAGTGGCAGTAAGGTTGGTGGGAGGATTGAGGGCTTCGACACCGGTTCCGGTGAGGGCCACAGTGTGAGGCAGACGGGCAAGGTTGTCCGTGATGGTGATCGTGGCATTGTGGACACCGGCTGCGGTGGGAGCATAGGCCACTGTGAACGCCATGGTCTGTCCGGCAGTGAGCGAGACAGGGAAGGTGGGCAGAGTGCCTGAGATCGCCATCATCGGGCTGCCGCTGAGGGCAACGCTGTTGATGACGAGGGTGCCGGTTCCGGAATTGGAGACCGTGAAAGCCTGCGAGGCAGTCTGGCCAACGGTCACGTTCCCGTAGTTGTGGGAGGTGGGGGTGACTGTGAAGGCAGGGGTTTCGGTCACGAATTCGATCACGACGTTGTCGATCATCAGATCATTGTCACCGTTGCCGGTCACGGTCGATTCACCGTAGAAGGCAAAGTATTTGGTGCCGGAGATGTTTCCCAGGGGGATGCTCATGTTGGCGCCGGTGGCAGGGATGCTGTTGAAGACATACTGCGAACCGGTGTTGTTCCATTCCCGCAGGATGGTAGGATTGGTCATCATCGGGCTGTCGCTCATCACCACGATGAAACGGTCGTCATCCTGAGTGGTGGTGGGAGCGGTGGTTCCGTTCCAGACCATCAGGGCGGCGTCAAATTTCAGGGTGTAGCCGGTGGCAGGCAGAGCGATCGGAGGAGTGATCAACCAGCCGTAACGGGAGGTGCCATAGATGTTGATCTTGGCAGCTTTGTCGGTGCCGGTCACGTTTAACCAGTCGTCCTGGAACCATTGGGCGCTCGAGGTGTAGGTTCCACCATAGAGACCGCTGAGCTGAGTCCAGTTCAGGACGGGCCAGTCTGCGGCAGCGGTTCCGAAATTCACGGTCCAGGGAAAGGTGCTGACAGTGGGATTGGACATCACTGTGAAGCTGAACACAGGGCTGGCTTCGGCATCGCCGGCAGCGTTGTGGGCAACCACTTTCCAGTAGTACGTGCTGTTATAGGTCAGCGCCGTGGTGAGCGTGTAAGTCGCTGTGGGGACTGTGGCTATCAAAGTGGTGGGATTGGCATTGGTATCAAGATACACTTTGTAGCTGCTGGCCACACCACCCGTAGTACCCGGAGTCCAGGTCAGAGTGGGCATCGCGCTCACGTTGATGGCTGCATTCGCGGGAGCTGTGAGGGTCACGGCATCAGGCAGCAGAGGAGTCACACCGGGACCAAAGACATGGTCAATGTAGATCGCGGTGGTGCTGGTGACGGAACTGACAGCAAAGGCCAGATAGTAGTTGTTGCCGGCCAGTGAGCTGAGGTCAACACTGTAATTAACCCAGTTGACGGTGGTCGGTAGGGAAATGATGTCACCGATATTGGTCCAGGTCACACGGTCCGGAGAATATTGGATCTGAATTCTGCCGTTGCCGGTGGTGGCTGAGGTGCGGGCCCAGAAATTGAGGCTGGATGAAGACACCATGCTCAGCATCGGAGTGGAGAGCAGAGCCGGGGTGACGGGAGCGCTCTTGTATGCACTGGCCAGACCATGGAAAGGTGTGGTGGTGCTGCGCGTGAAGGTCCCGGGGTTGGCCCAGCCGGCAGGGGGGAAGGTGGTGTCGTTGAAGCTCTCGGCCAATTGCTCGGCTCCGGGAGTGCTGAAACTCCAGACCGGGCAGCCCACAGCGGGACCGATGTTGTTGCTGGGGATGACCTGCCAATAATAGGTGGTGGCAGGATTGAGCGCAGCAGCAGGAGTGTAGGACGTGCTGACTTGGTTATCGCTCACCAGAGTGGTGGGCGGATTGGCCGTTCCAAAATAGACGTCATAAGCGGTGGGCATGCCGCCACCATTCTGCCAGCTAAGGATGGCATCGGTGAAGGCAAAGCCGTTGGGGGAAGGATAGATCGCGAGCGCAGGATTGGGAGGAGTGGTCTGCGGAGTCGCAAACTGGATGTTGGGACGGTTGTAATAGCGGGTTCCGGCCAGAGTTCCGGGGAAGGTGGTATCCGCATATTTGTAGACCGAACGGTAGTCCGGGGTGGTGGTCGTGTAACGGAAATTGGGGTATCCGCTCAGATAATCGCCATCCCAGTTTTCCCAAAGGATCTCGATATTACTGGTTCCATCCCAGGCAAAGGGGGCGCTGAACATCACATAAGCCCAGCCTCCACCGTTGTAGGTCAGGCTGCCCTGATATACTGAGGTGAATTGAGTGTTGTCGGGCAGGTTGACATCTGCGGTTTCATAGACCGACTGCGTAGTGGTTCTGAGGTAAACACGCTGGTCGAGCATAGTGTAGTTTGAAGGGGTGTTGCCCACTTCAAAGCCGATGCCGACAAGGCTGCTCGCTGTGGTGAGCCCTGCCGCATTGATCTCAGCAGCAGTGTAGATCGTTTTACTCCAGCCATAGTCATACAAGCCATAAAATGGCACGTAGTTCTCGGTGCTGGTGCCCGTACCGATGGTATAGACATCAGCTACCGCAAAACCGGCTATTGCCAGGAGCAGAAACATTACTAAGAATTTCTTCATAGTGTTCTCCTTATTTGGTAGTTTGTTATTTTAGTCTTCTTATCCCTAAAGGGATACTAATATACACGTTATAGCTCTGTTTCCGGCAAAACACAAGTATTTTGCCACGTGAGTCATCTTCAGGGAGCAGCAGAATTTTGTAAAGATATTTATTGCATAGGCTGCAAAAGCATCAGCTAAGATGAGACAAGTGACGGGATCAAGGTCTCCCGTCACTTGTTACTCGTCACTTGTTACTAATCTGTGATCCTCTTACTCCACGAGGAGCATCTTGCGGGTGGCTTTAAAGGTCCCTGCTCTCAATATATAATGGTAGACACCGCTACTGACAGCTCTGCCAGTCTCATCGCGACCATTCCAGATCACGTGATAACGCCCGCTGCTTTGGGTTTCACGCACGAGGGTCTTCACCTTCTGACCCTTGAGGTTATAGATCAGCAGTTCCACGGGTGCATTATCTTTGAGGGCATAACTGATGGTGGTGCTGGGATTGAAGGGATTGGGATAATTACCCAGCAATTCTGTTCTGGTCACCGGAACAGCAGGATCATCCGTTCCTGAGCCCGGGATCAGGATGAAATTGACGGTAGTGGTCTGATTTGGAATCACGATCACGTTCTCCACGGTTTGACCCTGATAGTTATTGGCGCTCACGTGCACGCTGTAGGTCCCGGTCTCGGCTATGATTGAATAGGCTCCGGAGTTGTTGGTGATGGCAGAGTAATCCCCTGTTGTGATCACGGCTCCGGGAATGGGCTGGTTATTCTGTTGACGCACCACTCCGCTGATCATTCCGGTCTCGGTGAGATAGACTATGGTGTTCGAGAACGAGGCCACGGACTGGACGTTATTGCTATACACGGCTTTAACTGCCCAGCGGTAGAGTCCGTCCGGCAGACTGCCCCAGCCGATATCCTGGAAGCCTGTAGCTGTGATGGTGACCGGAGTAAGCTCTGTCCAGTTGGCAGGATTGGCTTCTTGTCCCTGAGCAAGTCTCCAGACTCTGTATCCGGTCAGGAAGCGACTTTGAGCGGCATTATTGCGTATCTGATGTGGCATTGGCAGAGCCAGTTCGGGTTTGAGGCTACCGTTTTCTTTGTGTCTGGAAGGCAGTGTGGTAGCTGTCAACCCCGGATGCGCTTTCCCGAAACCGGAGGAGCTGGTTTGCATCTCGTTCCAGGCAAAGCGGACAGTCTCTCTGGCATTGCCGATATAGATGTCGTCCATAAACCAAACATACCACAAACCATCATTGGTTGGTGGATCCACGGCATGCCAGGCAATTTTGAGCTGTTGACCTCCATAGGCACTGAGGTCGAGATTGATGGGGCTGGCATAATAGTTCCAGCCTCCGGTTTGCGCGCTGGCATCCCAGAGCGGAGTCCAGGTGTTGCCGTTATCCGTGGAAACCTTTACATAGTAATGATCTCCCGCGGTCGAGCCCAGGAAGACATAGGACTTGAAATTGAGATAGGCAGAAGGCGGGCAATTGAAGGTGGGCGTGATCAGCCATTCGTTCTGATGATTGTAGCTCCACCACAAACCTGCCTGCCAGGAGCCTTCCGGAGGCACCACAGGAGTAGTGCCGATGGTGATATTGCCAAATCTGCACCAGGTGGGATAGACTCCGCTGGTGTTGGCAGGATCTGTGTTGGTTACTGTTTGAGTCCAATCCAGAGGCGGGAAGGTGGTGGGTTCAAAGCCCTCGGTCAGTTCAGTGGCATTGGGATTAGGAGCCTGCCAGTTTAGATTCACAATCTGACCATTTGTGCCAACTGTCGCCACCACGTTGTTTGGAGCATAAGCCACTTCCAGCAGTGTGATATTGCCCATATTATGGTTGGTGCTGCCTACGTTTACGGTTCCGTTGGCAGCGGTGTATCCGGGGCACATGATGCTGTAGTTATAGTTATTGTTGGCATAGACTCCGGGGATGGTGAAAGCACCGGCGGCATTGGTGTTGGCTGTATAGTTCTCATAGCCCGTGAGGTGAATCGCAGCTCCGTTCAAACCTGCAGCCGTGTCCGAGCCCAGGATGGTTCCGGATACGTTTACCATCGCCATCTGAGCCAAAGTGACGTTGAGGGTCAGGGTCTGATCTTCCTGAATATTGGCAGCCAGGGTCTGGGAGACATAGCCAAATTTGGAGAAGGTGACATTGTAGTTTTCGGAGATGATATTCTGGATGGCATACTGACCCTGCGCATTCGTGACCGCGGTGTAGCCCCCTGTCTGGAATTGCACGGAGACTCCTGCCAGAGGTTGATTCCCTGCTCCCAGCACTGTTCCGGTGATGTGTCCCACCCCTCCGGGGATCACGAAGAAGGTGGTTTTGGGGAACTGACCGGAAACCAGAGCCCCATCTGCCGGAGCGGTGGGATCGTATTCATCGGAATCCGAGTAGAGTTTGCGGCTGCGGCTTTCACCCACAGTCTGGCTTTTAAACACTGCACCGGAGCTGTAATACTGGGTATCCATGGGCCGGTTGACCATCATCACCAGATTGCCTCCGGTGAGATACAAATAGGGGGTTGTGAAGCTGATATTGATCACGTTCTCTCCGGTGGGATAGTTCACCGTGCCATCAAAAACCAGCTGCAATTGGGTGGAGGGGATCCATCCCGCAGACAGATCTGCCTGAGTGGTGGTTCCGAGCCAAACCTTGGTGGGCATCGTCATCAGATCCACAGGGAAATTGTTGTAAAAACTCACACCATAGATGATTCCGATGGTATTACCGAGTTCCGCGGGATAATACATGGTCTCAAACAGGGAATTTCTCCACCAGAAATCTATCGGAATCCGGGCTTCCTGATCTCCCGCTCCGACGGTGATGGTAACCAGACCCTGAGGCTGGACCACGACGTTAAAATTGGGTGATTGGTCATTGAGCGTGTTCTGATCCGTTGCCAAGACAGTCTTGGCATAGATGGTGACAGGGCCTTCCAGATCAGGAGTCCATGACACCGGAACAGAAACCGTTTGTCCGGGATTGACATTTAGTCCTGCCGCGCTGCCGATCTCGGTTCCGTTCTGTTTGAAGAGCTTCACCGTGTAAGTGTTCTGAGCCATCAAGCCCCAGTTGAAGACGTTTACCGTATAGATGCTGGGAGCACCCACGCTGGGAGTCGCGTTCCCCATCAGGGAGAGAGCCGCAAGATCGTTTTGCGGAGTCACTTCCAACAGCACATCATCGATATAGATGGTGCGATAGGTGCCTCCGGCTCCGTGTTTGAAGGCAGCATAATGCCCCGTCCCGGTGTAGGAAGCGAAGGTGACCACATGCTCCGTCCACACAGGATTGAGGTTGACCACTCCGGTCTGAACAAAGGTGGAGGCGTCCTGAGGATTGGTCATCACACCCACGATCAGGCTATAGCCTTCGCTACCCCGAGCCCAGAACTTTGTCCTCATGGTATTCAGGGAGGTTGTCGAGATGATGGGAGGTGAGATCAGCAGCATATTTGGCGCTTCATCTCCTCCGCTGTTGAGCAGAATACTGTTGGCGGGACTGTGGGAAATATCGGAAGTGGAGACAATGGTCGTGTTGGTGGTAGTGGATTGGATGAGTTTGGACCAGGTGACCGGCAGCTCTGGAATCGTAACCGCATTGAAATCCTGCAGATACGGCAGAGTGGTGATGGTGGCGTCTATGCAGTTTCCGGAGAGGGCAACTGTGTGCACTTGCCGGTTTTGAACCGAACGCGTTCCGGAACTACGCGTCGCCATATTGTCCGTGATCGTGATCGTTCCGGTGTGCGACCCTACTGCCGTGGGATTGTAGCGCGCGGTGAACTGAAAATTCTGTCCTGTCGTCAGTTGGATCGGAAGAGCGGGCAGATTCAGGAGGCTCATGAATTCCGAACCGGCATAGGATATTGCGCTGACGGTGAGCGGTCCTCCTCCGGCATTGGTGACTGTGAAGATCTGATTGTGCGTGGTGTTCAGCAGCACCGTGCCGTAGTTTTTGGAAGCGGGATTGATCATAAAGACGGGGTCTGTTCCCAGCGCGGTCATAAACATGGTAGTCCTGGGGAAGCTCCCGCTCAGATTTCCGGTCGGAGGCGCGGCAGGGTCAAAGAGGGTGCCGTCGCTCTGAACATTGAGGCTGCGGTTGGCTCCGATCGTCTGGCATTTGAAATAGTTCGTGGAGCTGTAATACTGAGTGTCCATGGGACGGTTTACCATCATCACCAGATTCCCGCCCGTATAGACAAAGGGAGTCTGCAGCGGGATAGTGATAGTGTTCAGACCCTGAGGATAGTTCACGGTGCCGTCAAAGACTAAAGTGAGCTGAGTGGAAGGGATCCATCCTGCTGAGAGGTCGTTTTGAGTGGTGATACCCAGCCAGACTTTGGTGGGCATATTGGGCAGGTTCTGGGCAAAATTGTTATAGAAGACCAGAGTGTTGATGCTGCCGTAGATGCCGAGCTCATTGGGGTAATAGATGGTTTCAAAGAGGCTGTTGCGCCAATACATATCCACCGGAAGCCGGGCATTCTGAGAGCCGTCTCCGATAGTCACAGCCAGCGTTCCTGCCGGCTGAACCTGCACGGTGTAGAGCGGGGATTGGTCGTTCAGAGAGTTTTCATCCCCGGTCAGGACCACCTTGCCATAAATGCTTTGTGAGCCGGGCGCGGAGGGAGTCCAGGGCACCTGAATCTGTACCGTCTGCCCTGCAGCCACGCTGGTTCCGGGAGCAGAGCCCAGCTCAAGATCAGTGGAACTGAAGAGTTTCACCAGATAGTTGCTCTGAGTTGCCGTGCCCCAGTTGAAGACAGGCACCGTATAGAGCGTCTGAGAGCCTGCGCTGGGAGTAGTGTTCCCGCTGATGGCGAGAGCTGCCAGATCGTTTGCGGGAATCACTTCCGCCAGGAAGTCATCGATATAGATATCGGTGTAGGTTCCCACTCCGCCGTGTTTGAAAGCTATATACCTTCCGGTCCCGGTGTAGGCAGAAAGCGGAACCACGCACTGGGTCCAGGTCTGCCCCAGATCCACAGTCTGGATGGGAGTGAAAGAAGCAGCGTTCTGAGAATTGGTCATGATCCCCACGATCACCGAACGTCCTGTGCTGTTACTCCTGCCCTGGAATTTGATCCGCATGTTAGTGGTCGGGATTCCGGTTGCCAAAGGCGCGGAGATCAGATACAAGCCTGCTTCCATGTCGTCATAATTATACATATCCACCGCGTTCGGAGCGGACACTGACTGTGAACTTTGCGTGCGGATATAGGCGTTGGTGCTGGTGGTCTGGATCAGACTGGACCAGGTCAGGGGCAGCTGGGGAACCGTTGCCGCGTCAAAATTCTGAGCATAGGGCAGGGTGTAGACCGTGGCGTCCACACAGGTGGCAGAAAGAGGGATGGTATGCGTCTGTCGTGTGACGTTATCCACGATCGTGATCGTGCCGGTATGTTCCCCCGCGGCAGTGGGATTGTAGTTCAAGGTGAAGTTGATCGATTGTCCCGTAGTCAGGTTCTGAGGCAGGGTGGGGAGCCCGGAGAGCGTGAAGAACGGGCTTCCACTCACGGAAATGGAATTGATGCCCAGGCTTCCGCCTCCGGCATTCAAAACTGAGATGGCGCGGGTTCGGGAAGTGTTCATCAGCACCTGGCCAAAACTAACGCTGGTGGGATTGCTGATGAACATGGGATTGGGTGACAGCGGGGTCATATGCAAGGATGTTTTGGGGAATTGCCCGGTCAGTCCTGCACCCACCGGAGGGGCTGCCGGATCATATTCCGTGCCGTCCGACCAGACGTTCAGAGCCCGGTTTTCGCCAACTGTTTGGCAGAGGAAAACATCCATCGAACTGAAATATGTGGTGTCCATGGGGCGGTTCACCATCATCACCAGATTACCTCCGGTGTAGGTGAAAATGGTTTGCAGGGGGATCAGAATGCTGTTTGTCCCGGGGGGAAAAGAGACCGTGCCGTTAAAAACCTGTGTGAGTTGGGTGGAAGGGATCCAGCCTCCTGTGAGATCAGCGTTGGTAGTGGTTCCCAGCCAGATCTTGATCGGTTTATCCGGCAGATTGGTCTGGAAATTATTATAGAATGTGATAGCCGAGATATTGCCCACCAATCCGATCTCGGTGGGATAGATCAGGGTCTCGTAAAGGCTGTTGCGATAGAACATGTTGACCGGGATCAAAGCCTGCTGATCCCCGGTTCCGACCGTGATCACATTCATCCCCTCAGGCATGACAGTCACATTCAAGGGTGGGCTTTGGTCGTTGCCCGGATTGGCGTCTCCGGCAAGAACCACCTTGCCGCGGAGGATCACCGGACCCTGAACCGTGGGAGTCCAGTTCAATTGAAAAACCAGATTCTGCAAAGGCTGAATGGTGGTTCCCGGAACCGAGGCGAGCTCCGTGCCCGTGGAAGTGACTAACTTCACACTATAAACACTTTGGACGGCAGTTCCGCGGTTGCGGACAGTTACCGTGTAAACGGTTGGGGTGTTGATACTGGGGGTGGTGTTTCCGGTCAAACTGTTGCAGGTGAGATCATTGGGAGATGCCACCAGAGGCACAAATTCGAAGAGGGTGTTGATCGGTGGAAAGACGGTCAGATTGTTGTTCGAAGCCGTCGTGGAAACCGTCGAGGGCGTGCCGGGAGTCACACTGTAAAACCAGCCTGAGCCCCCGGGAGGCATCATGATCCCGATCGAGGCTGAGGCGTTTCCGGGTGTCCCTGTTGCGGCTCCATAGTTAAATTGGATCTTGCCGTTCTCGTGGAATTTCACCTGGAAATTGAACTGGTTATCAGAAGAATAATTCCATCTCAGATTGGTGTATTGGACAGTGAAGATGCGGTTGGGGGTTGTGCCCGAGGTCTGGTATTCACAGCTGCCGGAAGCCAGACTGGTGTCGTCCCAAAGCGGTGCTATGTATGGAAATGTCTCGGTTTGAGCCAGATTGTTGGAGAGGTTGCTGCTGGTCGCTGAAGTGCCCAGACCAATCCAGCCGTTTGAGGAAACTTTCACTTCCGTGAACAGCGTTTCTCCATAGGGGAAGCTGAATCCGACCGGAACAGCTGCTGAAAGCGCGTCATCAGAGAGATTGTCCGTGATTGCAGTGCCGGTGATGGGTGTGTAGGGATTGGTGCCGGCATTAAAACTGTAAAATTCGTCGATCCCTGCAAATACCGATGAGATCAGTATCATCAGCAGGATGATAATTGCTGCGCGTTTCATAAATATACTCCTTTTCTCGGGTGAACGGATATATTCTATTCTTCGTGAAATCAGCCTCCCACAGGGGTTTAGGGCTCATTAACACTCTCTTGATCGCTAAAGCAAAGAACTGTCTTTTACATCCTCAACAGCTATCCATATCTTGTAAAGATATTTCGCACTATGATATGCACATTTTATTCCCTATCACCGGAAACATGCCTGTGGTCATATCCCTGTCAAACCGCTTGCTAACCGCTTGCTGACCGCTTTCATACCGCTTCACGCAGCGGAATGAAATTGAGAAGAGAGGGAGGGGGCAGAGCGAAGCAAGGAAGACGAATAAAGGGGATAAACGATTGAAAAATTTAAGATTTAAGATTTAAGATTTAAGCTGACGCTTCATTTCGGGGGATACAGCGAGAGTGCCGGGACTTCAGATATCCAAATCAGCGGATAATTCGCACAAGCGCAGTTTAAATCTTAAATCTTAAATCTTAAATGGTCTTACTTCTTCCCCACCGTAGCAATATAGATCACATACTCGTCAATCCCGTCCAGACCCAGAGCATCGTTCATCAGTTCATCCAGATAAGCTCCGATCATGCAGGCTCCGCCGTTGATGGATTCAGCAGCCAGGTGCAGATTTTGGGCCGCATGACCCGCGTCTAAATAGAGATAGCGGTAGGCACGCTGTCCATAGCGCCAGATGGTGCGATAGGGCACAGCGCTCCAGATGAAGGTAACTGCTGAAGTTGCAGCCATTTCCTGACGGAAGCAGCCCTCAAAGATCTCAGCTTCTTTTTCGGGGGAGGCATCCATCAGAACCAGGCAGTGTTTGATGGGATGGTAATAGTAGAGTCCGCTTTTGAGGCCCTGCACTCTGCGGATGTAAAGATATGTCTCCAGGGGGTGACGCGCTCCGGCAGAGGGAACGTTGCGCAGGGTGATCTCTATTTTGTCGTTGGATTTGAAATCCCTGGCCCAGGAGCAGCTCCACAGGAGGAAGGAAAGCTCGTCCTGAGTGATGGCGGTGTCTGAATACTTACGTAAACTGCGCCGGTTGGAAATCGCCTCTTGCAGGCTCATGGAAGGAGTGGGTGTTTTGCCAATTGCCGGAAGGGGCACGAGCTCTCCACTGCGGGCTTTGATGGCGTCCGGACGAGGGATTTTCAGCTCCTGATCGCTCTGTTTTTCATAGATATATCTGGTGAGGCGCACAAAGTCGTTGCCGATCTTATCAGCCTGGGTGCGATCCTCAGAGATCTGATCAAAAACCGTGCTGAGAGTCTGTTCATAGAGCGTGTATTCTTCGTGGCTGATCTCGGCATGTTTGATAATGTCGTCCCGGCTGAAGCCCCGAGTCTTGTAATAGAGATAACCGAAAGTCTTGATATCCATGTTTATTCCTTGGAAATTGCCCGGGTGGGGCAGCCCTTGAAGTTTTTATCGTTGCCCGAAACGCAAATCCCGCAGGACACACACTCAGCCTGATCGATCACTGCCTTGCCTTTGACCATGGTAATGGCGTCCGTGGGGCAATTCATCACACAGAGCCGGCAGCCGATGCAGGATTTGGGGTTGACGTTATAGGTGGAAAGCTCGTCATAGCCTTTATACATTCCGTCTGCGATCCGGATGGCATACCATTCGTCCTTGTAGACCAGGGTCTTGACATAGAGCGAGCCCTTGGCTTTGGGGGCTTCCACATAGAGGCTGTCTCCGCTCACAAGATTGATCCCCAGCGTGTCCAGGGCGGCAGGAGGAGCCAGCAGCAGATGGAATTTTCCCTCGTCCGTGGTGATGTAATGCTTCCCGTTTTCAAAGAGATAGTGACCCCTGTAGGCCATAATATCCTCGTCCGTGACTACTGCCAGGAGCATAAAGCCCAGCAGGGCAAGAATCGCTATTCCAATCAGCTTTTTCATAATAATGTGGAGTCTCCTTTCGCTTTGAGATAGTCCACCACTTTTTTGACTTCCTCCGCGCGGTCTTTGGTGCAGACCAGAATCGCATCCGGAGTCTCGATCACACAGAGTTTATCAACCCCGATCAGAGCAGTGAACTTGTTTGAATAGACATAGTTATCGCTGGATGCAAAGGCTATTCCAGACTGCATGAAACTGTTGCCCTCGGCATCAGAAACACTTAAATCCGCCAAAGCCTTCCAGCTTCCGACGTCGCTCCAGCCCAGCTGCACAGGGATCAGCACGCGGTTTGTAGCTGCTTCCAAAATTCCGATATCGATCGGAACACGCGGCATTTGAGCATAGATATCATCTATGTTTGCGGCGCTCCCTTCGCTTTCCCACTTTGCTCCGATCTGTTCAAGAAGCTGATCCAGATCGGGCATCAGATCCTTGAAGGCAGAACAGATAGTTCCGATCTGCCAGGCAAACATCCCGCTGTTCCAAAAGAAATTGCCGCTGGAGAGAAAGCCCAAAGCCGTGTCGTAATCAGGCTTTTCTTTAAATCGTAACACCTTTCGGACTCCCTCCTGCAGTTCTTCCCCGGCTTCGATATAGCCATAGCCCGTGGCAGGATACTCCGGAATGATGCCAAACGTGACCAGATTTCCCTCCAACGCAGCACGTTCCGCTTCCTTCAAACTGCTCAGAAAAGCTGCTGTGTCTTTGATCACATGATCTGCCGGAAGCACTATCATTGCGGTTTCCGTGGGATACAGACGCTTCAGATATCCGGCAGAGAGACCGATGCAGGGCGCGGTATTCATCCCAAATGGTTCAATGATGATGTTCTGGCGGGGCAAGAGAGGCAGATGTTCTTTGACCAGAGGCACTTGCGAGGCAGCAGTGACTATGTAGATCTTCTGCAGAGGGATCAGGGGTTCCAGACGCTCGACCGTGAGCTGAAGCATGGATTTATCACCCACCACCTTCAGAAATTGCTTGGGCAGATCAGCCCGGCTGGATGGCCAAAAGCGGGTGCCAAAACCACCTGCCATGATCAGTGCTATCATATTATCTCCTTACTGCTGCAGGATCTGGGCTGTTTTGGGATAGGAAAAGCTCCAGATTCCGGAGGGCAGGCCTTGATTGAGTTTGATCCCGCTGAAGACATAAGAAACGCTGTTCCCCGATCTGTCCGCGTACGCAAGGCTCTGAACCAATCCACTGCTTTTAATGATTACCGCGGAGAGGGATTTGAGCATGGGGTCAGCGCTTGGGATCAGGCTTACACTAACGGTAGTTTTGTCCTCTTTGGTGATGGAAACCCTGGATTTGTTCCAATACAGTTGCAAGACCTCCACCGGGTTCATTTTGCCAAATTCAGGCTGGACCCTGCTTTTGAGGATGGTGTTGGACATCCCGTCAAACAGCGTCAGCTTGCCGTTTTCGATCTGCAGACGCTGGATCTGAGGCTTGGTGAAATGCATCAGCATGCGGCCGGGCGTGAAATAGAGCTTGCCGTCAAAGACGATATTCTTCTTCAGCTGGCTGTAATAGTTGGTTTGACGCACCCCGGACTGGAAACTGGATATGCCTCCGTAGAGCCCCTGCATTTTGGCATAAACCGCCTTGGGCGTGGTGGCTGCGCTGAGGGAGGTCAGCAGCAGGAGTAGAGTAAATATTAAGTATTTTTTCATTGATCCCCTGACCTAGTAATGAGTAATGAGTGATGAGTAATGTGTGCTGACGCCAAACTCTGAGTCTGCAGAGCCTGTTTCAAATCTTCTGTTAGTGTATACTCGAACATCATCAGAATCCTCTAACAAATCATTACAGACTGCGAAATGACCTTACTCATTACTCATCACTCGTTACTCGTCACTTATCCCGATCTGCTCCAAATAGCTCCGATCCGCCAGCACATCTCTGGATTTGCTGCCCAGATGAGGGCCTATGATGCGTGCTCGTTCCAGGAGGTCGATAATACGTCCGGCTCTGGCATAGCCGATCTTGAAGTGACGCTGAAGCATGGAAACAGAGGCTGTTCCGCTGCGTACGATCACCCGGGCAGCCTCCGGAAAGAGTTCATCATCATAATCGAAAATATTGAATTCGCCATCTGCTTCTTTGACGATGCTAAATTCTTGTTTGGGTTTGGGTTGCATGGCCAGGAAGTCGTTGGTGCGCGCTATCTCGTGATCGCTCACATAAGTGCCGTGGATGCGCTCTGAAAGGGCTTTTCCGGGAGGCAGGAAGAGCATGTCACCCTGTCCCAACAGACGTTCGGCACCGATCATATCCAAAATCACGCGGGAATCGACCCGGCTGGAAACCTGGAAGGCGATGCGGGCAGGGAAATTTGCCTTGATGATGCCTGTGATAACCTTGATCGAAGGCCTTTGAGTGGCAAGGATCAGGTGGATCCCCACCGCGCGTGACATCTGAGCCAAACGGGTGATCGGGAGCTCGATATCTTTGCCTGAGGTCATGATCAGATCGGCAAATTCGTCCACTATAAGTACGATAAAGGGCAGCTTTTCGAGGTCTTCGCCCTCTGCGCACTTCTCGTTGTAACCCAGAATATCTCTGGCCTTGGCTTCCTGCAGCAGTTCGTAGCGCCGCTCCATTTCCTTCACTGCCCAATACATGGTTTCCAGGGCTGTGTCCGGATCCGTCACTACATTCCCGATCAGGTGCGGAAGCTCGTTGTAGCCTGCCAGTTCGACCCGTTTGGGATCGATCAGCACCAGCCTGAGGTCATCGGGAGTGGTACGCATGATAAAGCTCATGATGATGGTGTTTATGCAGACGCTTTTACCGCTGCCGGTTGCCCCCGCGATCAGCAGATGCGGCATTTTGGCCAGATCCGTGACCACAGGTTTGCCGCTGATGTCCTTACCCAGGGCAAAGGCAAGCTTGGAGGGCACCGCGCGCATCTCTTCCGAGAGCAAAATATCCCGCAGATAGATCATATCTCTGGTCAGATTGGGAATCTCGATGCCGATCAAACCGCGTCCGGGAATGGGAGCCTGCACCCGGATGGACTTTGCTTTGATCGCCAATGCCAGATCATCTGCCAAAGAGACAAATTTGTTCACCTTCACACCCTTGGCAGGTTCCAGCTCATATTGGGTGATGATGGGACCGATATTGACGTTGCGAACTTCCGCTTCGATCCCGAATTCAGCCAGTTTATCCTTCAGGATCTTGCTTGTTGCCAAAATCTGGGCTTCAATCTCCTTGCGGTCGCGCTCGGATAGCTTGACCGGGCTCTCCAGAAAATCGGAGATCGAGGGCATCACATATTCGCGCTCCTCTTCTTCCTCATCCTCTTCACGGTCCACAGGTGTCTCCACCACTTTGCTTTTGGCTTGCACCGGTTCGGGAGGAAGGGGGATCTCATCTGCCGCGGATTGAGCGTGATCCGTGATCACAGGATTCACCGCTGCCGTTGCAGTCTCCTTAGAGGGAACGATCCTGTCACTGCTGATGGTTGGTTTGGCGCTTTTATCCGGTTTGGATTCTTTGTTCTCCTGCCAACGGGCAAGGTCTTCTCCGGCTCCTGCCAGCCAGCTCTTGATCCGGCGCCACTCGAAGATCAGAATGCTTGCCAATACCATCAGTCCTATCAAAATAATTGTGGCTCCCGTGCCGCCGAACAGCCCTTCCAGCAGTTTCCACAGGAAATGCGGGATCACGCTGTGAGCATAGGCTTCCAGCCTTGATGAAAGCAGAGATTGGAGCAGGAAGACAACGATGATCAGCAGATAGCCTTTTTGACGGCTGCGCTCCAATTCCGGCTCCAGAAAGTATTGAAACGAGACTGCCCCGATGATCAGAAATCCCACCAAAGACAGCCAATAGCCAAACAGATAGATGAAAGCATAGGAAAAGAGGATGCCAAAGACCCCGATCGGGTTCTGGATCTCTGCCCGGGAGGCACTGAACCAGCTGAAGAGGTTGCCGCCCTCACGCAGGGCATCCAGATCACTCTTGATCGAGCTGTAACCCATGATCAGGGAGATGATCACCAAAATGCTTAAGATCGAGAGCAGCCCGGAGACCAGACGCTTCTTCCAGAATGGAGTGCCGGTCTTCCTGCTTTTGCGGATCCTCACCGGTTTTTTGCTTTTATTCATAGTCTTCCTATACGTTGAAACGGACCGAGATGATGTCTCCGTCCTTCACGATATACTCTTTGCCTTCCAGCTTGAAGAGACCCTTTTCCTTCAGAACCTTCTCCGAACCGTGAGCCATGATGTCAGCATAGCGAAAACATTCTGCCCGGATAAAACCACGCGCCAGATCGCTGTGGATCTTCCCCGCTGCGGTTACCGCGTTGTCTCCCTGCACAATGGTCCAGGCGCGCACCTCGTCCTCTCCCACGGTAAAAAAGGAGATATAGCCCAGGAGCAGATAGCAGAGATGGGTCAGCCGGTCCCGCACGGATTCTGCTATTCCCAGATCAGCCATGAAGAGCTCCGCTTCCCCGGCATCCAGCTTGGAAAGCTCTTCTTCAAAACGACCCGCAATGGCCTCCGCCAGATAGCCTTTGGCTTCAAGCTGAGCCAGGGTCTCTCCTTCAGCCCCGAGGCTGTCTTCCGAGCAGTTCAGAAGCAGCAGCAACGGTTTTTGGGAAAAGAACTGGAAGCCACGGATAGCCTTCTCTTCCTCGCTTTTCAGCTCTATCTTGCGGATCGGGATGCCCGCTTCCAGGTTTTCACAAATACTTCGCAAGGTGTGTTCCTCGATCTGGATGGCAGGTGTTTTCACACCGCGTTTATAGCCCAGCTCGATCTTTTCCAGACGCTTTTCTGCCACGATCTGATCCGCCAGCAGCATCTCGGTCTCAAAGATCTCCAGCTGCCGCAACGGATCAGGATTGCCGTAAAGTCCGTCCAGTTCGCTATCCTGAAAAGCCCGCAGCACCAGCACAAAACCCTCGTTGGTCTTGATCGAGGAAAAAAGCGCGTTCTCCGGATTCTCGGTGTGCGAAGAAAAGATGCCCGGAAAATCGTGATACTCGATGGTGGCATAAATGGTTTTCTTAGGTTTATATAGCTCCGAGAGCTTGGTGATGCGGTCGTCGATCACCTGTACCATCCCGATATTGGCTTCCTCAGCCGCAGGCAGATATTTGTCCGTGGGGTGTTCGCTGCCGGTCAGGGCGTTGAAGATAGTGGTTTTTCCGCTCTTGGGCAGGCCGATGATTCCTATTTTCATGCTTTCTTTGATCCTTTATCGATTGTCACTTTCAGAGCCTTGACTTCGCCCGGAGTCAGTAGTCTCCATCTGCCCGCGGGAAGATCCTTGAGCTTGAGCGGACCGAACTGCAGGCGTTTCAGATTGCGGACGTGAGCTCCCACCGCCTCGACCATCAGGCGGATCTGGCGTTTCTTGCCCTCGGAGATCACAACTTTGAGAGTCATGGCATTATCGGTCTCGGACTTCACAAAGACCCCTGCCGAGCGGGTCTTCCCGCCCTCGATCTCCACTCCCGTGCGTAGCAGTTCCAGCTGATTGCGGCTGAGTTTGCGGTCGATATCCGCTTTGTAAACTTTCTCCACTTTGAAGGTGGGATGCGTGAGCCGATTCACCAGATCACCGTCGTTCGTGAACAGCAGCAGACCCTCGGAATCCTTATCTAATCTGCCTGCATAGATGGCAGCCGCGGCAAATTCCGGCAACAGATCATAGACCGTCCTGCGGCCCTGTTCATCCGAGCGGGTAACCACAAAACCCCGTGGTTTGTTCAGGATCAGATAGTAAAATTTCTCTCGTGCTTTGATGGCCTCGCCATCCAAACGAACTTCATCCTGATCGGGATCGATGCGGGTGGCAAGCTCACGGCAGACACTGCCATTGATGCTGATTCTGCCTTCCTGGATCAGGCTCTCGACCTTGCGGCGACTACCCAGTCCGGATTCGGCCAAAAACTTGTTCAATCTGGTCATTTACCAAGCCTCCAGGCTGTTTTGGATCACGGTTTTGAACAGGCTTGTGATCAGTTCCGCCTGTGCTTCTGCTCGTGTCTTGAAGCGAGCGCTGCTGTCCTCACCCACCGCGTACAATTCTGTAAGCTGAAGACTCTTGTTCTCATAAAGCAACTGATTGCTAACCAGATCAGTGAAGATCACAGCAACCGTCAACCGGAGCTGATAATCCTGAACCTGATTCGCCGTGTCATAGCTGTAGATCTTTTCTTCATAGGACAAAATGCTGCCCTCCAGAGTGCAGTCAGGGCCCTGGGTGACCAGCTTCAAACGTCCGTCATTCCTGATTTCCAGCACCAGCCGGTTGAGCAGGAGATCCCCGATGGCGTAATCCGAGCTCTTGTTTTCAAAAGCCTGCACACGAATTTTTTTCAAATGCGGGTAAGCATTTGAATATACGGAATATGAACATGCTGATAGCACTGCCATCAGACAAAGGAGATAAATAATTTTCTTGACCATAAAGCAAGCCTCAAAATATCATATAACTTTGTCAAGTTAAACCTTGCGCATGGATCGAAACACACTAAAATTTAGCTATACCAGGAGGTATAAATATGGCCAAAAAATTCTTGTCCAAAGCCGATGCAGCAAAGAAACTTAAGGTTTCGGAACACGTCATCCAGGAGATGATAAACACGAAACTCTTTGAAAGTAAAGTCGTGGGAAAAAATGTCAAAGTAGACGAAGATTCCATGAATGAATGGCTGGAAAACCTCAGCGAAAATGAAGAAAAGATCCTCGCGCTCAAGAGAGTGGTTTGCCACTTTGAGGAATATATGCGCCCGGAAAACATCTTCCTGGATTTCCAAGCCGAAAACAAATACGATTCCATCCGGATCCTCAGCGAAAAAGCCAAAGATCTCAAGCTCGTGCGTGACGCCCGCTGGCTCTATGAAGTGGTTGTGGCACGTGAAGAACTGATCTCCACTGCCATCGGCAACGGAGTGGCTCTGCTGCATCCCCGTCATCTCCACCCTTCCAAGATCAAGATGCCCAGCATACTCTTCGGCCGCTCCGCTGAGGGTGTGGATTTTGACGCGCCGGACAACAAACCCGTGAACGTGTTCTTTATGTTGTTGCTGCACAACGACAAACAACATCTGTTCAGCCTGTCCTACATTTCCAAACTGATCATGAATCCTGCCATCCTGGAGTCCTTCAGCACCGCCACTTGCGCGGACGATATTCATAAAGCACTCACTGTTATCGCCGAAACTCCGGCTAAGTAGACGGGAGAGCTGATTTGAAAAGAGTGCTGATCATTCTGGGCAGCAAGACTGACGAGCCGGTTTGCAAGGGAGCCACAGAGATTCTGACGAGCTTTGATCTGGATTATGAGTTTCAGGTTTCATCAGCCCACCGTAATCCCGAGCGGACCATGCAGCTTGCCAGGCAGGCTGAAGCTGAAGGTTTTGAAGTCATCATAGCCGCAGCAGGAATGGCTGCTCATCTGCCTGGAGTGATCGCGGCACATTCAGTTCTACCAGTGATCGGATTGCCGATCGCTTCCGGAGCTTTGAACGGAGTAGACGCGCTTTACTCGATCGTGCAGATGCCTCCGGGAGTTCCGGTGGCCTGCGTGGGGATCAATAATGCCAGGAATGCAGCACTGCTGGCTATCCAGATCCTGGCGGGGAAAGACGCTGAGCTGAGAGAGAAATTCAGGATTTACAAAGCAAGTTTGGCAAATCCGGCCTGAGCTGACAGAGCTATATCTTGCCTCGGCTTGCTTGCAAGCTGAGTGCTAAACTATTGATACGTATACAGGGAAGTCTTTCACTACCAGTTTATACATGGCTTCTGCTCCCAAGTCTTCCCAGGCATAGGTTTCACATGAAACCACATATTTGGAGAGCAGCGCAGCCACACCTCCGAGACAAGTGAAATAGACCGCCCCTTTTGCTCTGATCCTTTCTACGAGTTCAGAGCCGCGTTCACCTTTTCCTATCATCGCCAATAATCCGTGCTCCAGCAGGATCAAGGTGGCTCCATCCATTCTTGAACTCGTGGTTGGCCCTATCGCTCCACAGACTTTTGCGGGCGGGGTGGGACTCGGTCCGCAATAGAAGATGCAGGTTTCACGTGGAACAATCGGAAGTTCCTCCCCCCTTTCCAGCATCTCAACCATTCTCCGGTGTGCCTGATCTCTGGCAGTAATAAGCACACCGCTAAGCAGAACTTTATCTCCCACCTTCAGGTTTCTGATCTGTTCTTTATTGATCGGTAACTCAAGTTTTACGGTATTCATAACGATCAGATCCTGATTCCCAGATGACGAAAAGCGTGGCATTGCAGATTCACTGCCAGTGGAAGCGATGCCATGTGGCAGGCTGCTTGCAGAAGGTGAACAGCCAAAACCGTGCAGTTACCTCCCATACCCATGGGGCCAATACCGGAGGAATTGATTCTGCTCTTGATCTCATCTTCCAGTTCAGCATAGTAAGCCACAGGGTTTCTTGCTTCGAGATCCTGAAATAAGGCACGTTTTGCCAGCAGTGGGGCTGTTTCAAAGTTTGCTCCAAGTCCAATTCCCAGGATCAGGGGTGGGCAGGCTTTAGCACCTGCTTCGGTTACTGTCCGGATCACATTCGAGATGATCTCCTCACGCCCTGAGGAAGGATTGAGCATGAAAAGCCGGCTCATATTCTCCGCTCCACCGCCTTTTTGGGCTATGTGGATGACTAAGCCATCCCCGTCCACGAGACTGAGGTGGATCACAGCTGGTGTATTATCACCGGTGTTGGTTCTGTCGAGCAGAGGATCCCTGACAATGGAACGTCGCAGATAGAATTTTCGGCTTGCTTCGGCTACAGCTTCATGGATGATGGCGGTCAGTCCATGCCCTTCTATCAGTACAGACGAGCCGATATCGACAAAGAAGACAAGTGTGCCGGTGTCCTGACAGCCGGGGATCTGTTCATTGGCAGCAATGGCGGCGTTATCCAGAATGGCATCGAGGATGTCGCGCGCGATCTCGCTCGTTTCAGATTGCCGGGCTGCTCTCATACAGTTCAGGAGTTTGGGATCAGATCGAAAGCTAAGCACACCGATAGCTTCGATGATTTTAGTCTTGATATACTCCGCATTGATCACCCTTGGAGTCATTTTTAACCTCTCCCCCGCTTCACCAGATAGCGGATCAGCAGATCTGCCACAGGAGTCTGGGTTGTAACAGGGATGTATTCGATCCTTGCCTGATGGCATTCTGTTCTAAGGAATTCGAGGTGTTCACCGTATTGTGACAGGTATTCTTTTCTGATCTGCCAGGGGTTGACCCGCAGTTTCTCTCCTGTTTCTGAATCCACAAATTCGGTCTCAAGTTTAAACTTGAATTCGTCTTCCTGGGGATCGGTAACGTGGAAGACCAGCAGTTCATGATGCCTGTGGCGGAATTGCTTGAAGGCAGATAGTACCTGTAGGGGATCATCAAGCAGGTCAGAGATCACGATGATCAGGCTGCGCTTACGGATAGATTCGGCAATTTTACTGAGGTTTGAATAGAGATCGGTGGATTCCCTTGCTTGCAGACCGACCAGCACGCCAAAGATCTGTGCCAGATAACTGCGAATTGCCTTGGGTGGCACTTGATTGGTGATCTGATCATTGAAAGTGACCAATCCCACCGCGTCCTTTTGTGAGATCATCAGCCACGCTAAAGCTGCAGCCAACTGGGTGGCGTAGGCCATCTTGGAGGTTCCTTGAGATTCGTAAAACATTGATCTGCTATGATCGAGGATAATATAGCTGCGGAGGTTGGTCTCCTCTTCATAACGCTTCACATAGTACCTTCCGGTCTTGGCGGCGATCTTCCAATCCACGTCTCGCAGGGATTCTCCGGGGTTATACTGTCTGTGATCGCTGAATTCCACGCTGAATCCGTGATAGGGCGATTTATGCAGACCGATCAGAAATCCTTCCACGATCCCGCGGGTGGAAAGCTGCAGCTTTTTAAGCTTTAGTGCTGTCTCATCTGAAAGCAGCGGCATTACTGATCTTGTTTGGGCTTATAGAGTAAGGCCAGGGGTAGGACCACGAGATAGACAGCGATCAGGATGACGGGAGAGATGAAGATCTCATTGAAGCTCATGATGATATAGCCAACTGCCAGTAAAACTGAAGCCAGCAACAGGAGCAGGTAATTGAGTTTCCCAAGTCCCAGCCTGTCTTTTTCTTTCTTTGCCATATTAATTCCTTTTCGGACCTTTGATCCAGTCCGTGAATAGAGTATATTTAGTCTTGGTTGAGGTATTCTTCTCTCAGGCGCTCATAAGCTTCATCTGCGAGCTTTTGCCGCTTCACCTGTGTACCACACGCGATCGGCTCCAGAATATGAATTTCAGCCTCCAGAGAGCGGCCCAAAAGTTTCATAAAATGCGGCGTGAAGCTCATGTCTCCATACCAGCATACCAGGTCCCGGTTTGCTTCACTGCGGGGCTCTCCGTCGATTTTGGTGTATTTGATGCAGACAGGCAGGATATCAGCATTGGCTTTGATCGCGGTTTCGAAGAGTGAGGACCGGAAAGGCCTCAGATCGGAGCCATCGGTCGAGGTACCCTCAGGGAAGAGCACCACGTTGAATCCTGCTCGGATGGCTGCAGCGAATTTCTCGATCTCTTGCGGGAGGGAGACGAAGGTCTTACGATTTGTATAGAGAGAGCCTCCCATGCGGGTGATATCTCCCAGGAAGGGGTTTGCTCCCATTTCCACTGAGGTGATAAAGACAAAGGGATGGATGGAGCTAAGCACCATGATATCGATATAGGAGACGTGATTTGCCACCACCAGGCAGCTTTTTTGGTTCAAGAGCTCCAGTCGTTCCGGGTTGAAGACTTTTGTGGTGAGGCGAAAGGCTTTCAGATAGCGTTTGGCAGTGCGGTGGCTGTTCCTGATAAAACGTTGTCTCCGCAGAACAGGATCGGGAGTGATCAGCTGCCAGAAGAGTGCGGCACAGAAGAAATCAAGGGTCAGCCACAAATGCCAGAGGAGGTGGAAGAGGCGTCTCATGCAGGCTCAGGAATCTCCGCGAGATTTGCGTCTATAAGTTGAAAGCAGCTGTTCCGCGCTTAGAATGGTCATAAAATCGACACATTTGAAATCTTTATCGAGGGCCGGGACTCCGTGCAATTTCGCCCCCATTTTGAGATACGAGCTCAGCAGCGAGGGAATCTTGTCGCCATCATGGCTCTGGTTCTCGAGCTGGGACAGGGGGTGTTTGCGGACGTGTCTTCTCAAGCCGGGAACCTTGAATTTCCCTCTGGGGCGCACCAGAGTGTTCTCTTCGATATGACCACCGCGTTTGAGGAAGTAATAGATAGCCTTGATCTCGTCCTTATCTATGGTCTTGATGCTGGAGCAACCGAAGAGATAGGAGCTTTTACTGGCTTGCATATAGGCGATGATGCCTTCCCAGAGCAGGGAGATGGTGATCCCGTTGCGGTGATCCGGGTGCACGCAGGCGCGTCCGAGTTCGAGCTTGTTTCCCGGCAGGGTCTTGAGTTCTTTCATGTGGAATTCGGTGGCGCTGTAAAAGCGTTTGGTGTGCAAAGAAGACTGCAGGCGATAGGTTCCGATGATCTGATTGGAGCGTTTATCTATGATCAGGAGGTGATCGCAGCGCTTATCGAATTTATCCAGATCCATCCCGGACCTTTTCTTCTTCTTGAGCAGTTCCTGCAGAAAGACATCGTGCCGGAGCCGGAGCGCAGCCCTCAATTCCTCGATAGTTTCCGCAGTTTTGATGATGTAATTCTTCTTTTCGATATAGACCGGAATGTGGGCGTAGAAATTCCGCAGCCGATTGCGGGGCTTGGCTTTGCCGGCCAGTTTCAGAGTCTTTTTCGGAAACGGATTATACATTTGGTTATCCCGGACACTATAATATTCTCAGGCTTACCAGCTCTGGATTCCGCCAAGGTTTTGTCAAGCAGAATTACTGCTCACCTGACCAGAAGGACTCGCTTGGTGACAAGGGAGGAGCCGGTCTGCAATTTGACCAGATACACTCCGCTGCCCAGAGCGGCAGTTTCAGAGGGATCAAGCGTATAGCCCGGGCCCCGGATTCCAGCCTTAAAGACTCTCTGTCCTTTCAGATTATAGATCGATAGTTCCGCGGATTCCTCTGCCTTGAGGTTCGTTTCCAGATGAAGTGCTCTGTTGAACGGGTTGGGCCAGGCTTTAAGCTGCAGAGTGTTCGGAGGCGCAAGCTCATCATCGTTTGAAACAGGTCCAGAGGGAACATCCAGCAGGGTGAGAACCCGGCTCACCAGATCCACCAAAGTGAGAGTGGAATCCATCACGTCCGTGGACCGGAACGAACTGCCCAGGGTGCGGTATGATCCGTTTGTGTTAAAGATCCCGATGATATCGTTGACGTGAGATAGGTTTTCTGAGCGGAATACAGGCACTGCAGTGCTGCCGGTGCTTGTGGTGAGCGCCTGGGCAGAGGTCATGCCCTCGTCATCGTAAGCCCAGACGAGGTTTTCGGATTCGGGAAGCTGTCTGATCGATTCGATCACAGCGATGTGATCAAAGGGAGCTATGATCCCGAATTTATTCATCAGCGGATCGGTGTCGTCCCAGTTTATCCAGCCTTCCAGCCAGACGCTGCCCCCCGCGTTCAGATAGGCGTTCAGCGCATTGTATTCGATGCTGCCGGGCGCCAGAATATAGGCTGTGTCACCATAACCAAAGAGGCAAAAGACTGCCTCGAACTGATCCAGATATTGATAATCCGGTATGATGCGATTGCTGTAGACCACATTATAATTCCCGGCTGCAGAAATCGCATTCTGCAGGCGCAAACCATGATGGTGAATGGGTTCCCAGATCAGGATGCTCGCCGCGGGAGCCTCTTGCTGGGGTTGATAGCCCACTGCAGGATCTCCATAAAGCAGATAGGTGTAAACGTTCTGCAGCTCAGGCCAGATGATCCCTCCGGCGTCCACGGGATCGCCAAAGAGGTAGATCTGCGTGTGCAGGAGATTGGCATAGGCAGAGGCCATGCCCACGCTCATTTGGTTGCGGTGATAGTTCTCTATCCAGTGATAATTGTAGGAGCTAAGACCTCCCCAACCCGGATTCTGCCAGCCGATCTTATACCAGCCGGTGCGTGTCGCGGCAACGGTTGCGACGCTTTTCTTGGCCAGGCTGTATTCTCCCAGACTGGCTTCGTTGCCGTCGATCATTCCGTTGTAACAGGAGGCGGCGAAAATCACCATTCCGTCTGTATTTACCAGATTATCAAAGCTTTGCTTGCTCACCAGCCCCATCCAGTCCATCTCATAGCTATCCGGAAGGTTGTTGCCGTTATTGTCATTCATCCAAACCTTACGGCTGCTGGAGGTGGCGCTGCCATGCGCGCTCCAGTTCACCAATCCCCAGCTTTGGGAGGAAAAGAGGTTTTTCAAAGTCGTGCTGTTCAAGGGGTAATCACTGGGATAGGAGGGGACGTAGCCCTCCTGTTCATACATGGTGGTGGTCTCCATATCGGAGAGGATGGTCTCATCCATCAGTTCCATCAGCCCTGCTCCATCTGTCTGCAAATAGATGGGTTCCGGCTCTCCCCCATAGTTCAGGAAGGCTGCCGGAAGCAGAGCCTTGTTTTTCCAGGCACCGGGTGAATTCTCAAACGTAACTGTGCGGTTGGCAACGTCCTGCACAGTCTGAGGATCGTTGGAAGCGATTCTGCCCACAAAGACTTCCGGGGTATAATCCACCATCCAGTCCTGGCTGCCTTCTGCCAGATAATATTCTCCCAATCTGCCATCGTTATCGGTGTCCCAGAGTGAACTTAAGTCACTGTAATAAAAGTCTGATGGCACCGTTTCGTAGCCATCCGGTTCGGGGGTCAGCATGGCGATCGGAACCACATCGATATCCCCCACCAAAAGCAGGTAGGTGAAGGGGTGAGCGTTGTATTCAGAGACCAGATAGTTAAACAGTTTTTCAGAAGGCGAAGCTCCCGGACTGCTCTGCAGGATCGTTGCGATATCGGCAAATGAGACTTGCATGCCCTGACTTGAGCGGAAATTGACCAATCCGCTCAGGGCGGGATACAGTGTGCTGTTGGTCACGATCAGATAGTCGTAATCCCTTGTGACAGAGCGTTCATACCAGCTTGAAAGCGCGCCCGGATTGGCAAAATAGGAGCTATCTTTGAAAGTTCCGGGGATGCGGCCTTTTTCTCTTGCCGCGGCTGCATATTCGAGGTTCAGAACGAGTTTGGTGGACCAGAGATAGCCTCCGGGAACCTGCACGGCAGGTAAAATTCTGAAGGAAGCATAGTTCAGCTCACCCCATTTCTTCATGCCCAGAAAGACGATCCGCTGCTCGCTCAGCTCCTGAGGAGGTGAACTGAGCAGATTGTCTCCATCGCTGAAACCGGGATTGACTGCAGGGGCAGGGGCAGCCACAAAGCGCTCTCCCCCAAAGCTTAAGCTATGAGTCCGCAGACTGGCTCCCTTGGGCAGCAGAACGTTCACAGTCTTACACGGCAATTGCGGTCTTCCGGCTTGAGAGATCACTCCGTAAGCCTCCGCGCGCAGGCTCTGAACATCCAGAGCGGACGGCACCGGCAGTTGCAGTTCCAAACTGAGACTTGCCGCTCCCAAAAGCAGGGGAACGAGCGCAAGCAACATAAAACCGAATTTCTTCATCGTTTAGCCTCTTCATCCGGGATCTTCATTAATCCCGTCATTGATACAATAATGCAATTTAGCTTCCCTTTCCACAGCTTTTTTACCTGCTATGCAGGAATTAAGAATTATGAATTAAGAATTAAGCCGTGGGGCCGCTTGCCTTTGGTCATATCGGTATCATATCGCTTACTGACCGCTGACTAACCGCTTTCAAACCGCTTCAGGCAGCGGTATAATAGTGAGATGAGAGGGGTCTGATCGCAGGAAGAGCAAAGGCAAGGTCTCGCAGGAGTCATTTCCGCGACTGTAGAAGATTCAAAAGCGATCTCAACTATCTGCTGACGGCACAAGTCATTAACGCGGAGCAGGCTTTGACGCGGATAGGACTCATGCCCTCGGGTAAGGGCTATAAGCGGTTTGCAAGTGTATGAGTCCTATCCGCCTTGAAGCTTACGTAGCATTCCCAAGCCTGCTGTCGGGAGGAAGACCGGGTTGCGCGTCTGAGACGTGATAGGCGGAAATGACTCCTGCGACCAGCGCAGCTTAATTCTTAATTCTTAATTCTTAATTATTCAGTGCTTTTTTTCCACGCCTTGTGAATAATATCCAGTTCCCAGCCTCTGCGGTAGAGGGAGGCGAAGGCCTTTTCCTTTTTTTTGGAGAGGGGGATATCCCCGTAACTCAGGCAGAGCCGCACTATTTCATCGCTCAGGCGCTCAAGGGTCTCTTCCGGATCATAGTATTCTTCAAAAACGGGTTCGTAGAGCGAGGCCGGGATCTTTTGCAGCCTGAGTTTGGCAATGATGTATCTGCGGCTTTTCCCGGCTTCCAGCAGACTGCGGACGTAAAGCTCCGCAAAACGGCTGTCCGAGAGGAAATTGTGGCTTTTGGCAGCTTCGATCGCGGCGTTTATGATCGTGGGATGGAAGCGTTTGCGTTTGAGATAGTTCACGCAGGATGCTTCGGAATGTTCGGCTTTGGAAAGATAGTCAAAGAGCAGGTCCCGGGCATAGTCGCTGAGTTTTTGGATCAGCCTGTTTTCAGCTTCGGAATCGATCTCCTGTTCTTGTTCAGAGACAAAAAAAGGGTGGAGAACCTTGACCGGCAAGGTTCCCCACCAGATATTATTGAGTTTGATCCGGGCGGAGGAGGGGGCTTCAATCCGGCTGGTTATCAGCAGGGAGTTCATCATCCAGTTCGCTGGGATCAGCTATGTCCGCGCTTTCGAGGATTTCGGGGCTAACCTTTTGTTTGAGAATCTCTTCCACTTCCTTCAGGATAGCCGGGTTCTCCAGGAGCCAAGCCTTGGTCTTCTCGGAACCCTGAGCGATCTTTTCGCTGTTATAGGAGTACCAGGAGCCGCTCTTCTTGATGATATCGAGACCGACGGCCATATCCAAAATGATATCCAACTGCGAGATACCTTGACCGAAGATGATGGGGAATTCCACGGTCTTGAAGGGTGGCGCGAATTTGTTTTTGACGATCTTGACTTTGGTTTTGACGCCCAGCACCATATTATCCTGGGAGGGATCCTTGATCGCGCCGGCGGAGCGAACTTCCATCCGCACAGAGGAATAGAACTTCAGCGCCATTCCCCCGGTGGTGGTTTCCGGATTCACAAAAGCCGGAACCCCGATCTTCATACGGGTTTGATTGATAAAGAGCACCGCGGTGTTCGATTTGGAGACGATGGCAGTAAGTTTGCGCAGAGCCTGGCTCATCAAACGGGCTTGCAGACCCACATGAGTGTCGCCCATCGAACCTTCGATCTCAGCTTTGGGCACCAGGGCAGCCACAGAATCGATGATGATCAGATCCACGGCAGAACTGCGCACCAGGATCTCAGTGATCTCCAGAGCCTGTTCTCCGCCATCGGGTTGAGAGAGCAGCATATCGTCCGTCATCACACCCAAACGTTTGGCATAATGGACGTCCAGCGCATGTTCAGCATCGATGAAGGCAACTGTGCCACCCAGTTTTTGGCATTCCGCGGCTATATGCAGAGACAGAGTGGTCTTTCCGGAAGCTTCCGCTCCATAGACCTCTATGATCCTGCCTTTGGGGATGCCGCCGATTCCGAGGGCAATATCGAGATTGAAAGCACCGGTTGGGATCACGTCAGTCTCGACCTTGGGTTTATCGCCCAAACGCATCAGGGTGCCGGTTCCGAATTTCTTTTCCAATTGGGTGATAGCGCTTTTGAGGGCGGTGGCTTTGGTTTTTTCCAGCATTGTTAAATCTCCGTATATATTATTTTGTCAATTCTATCTGTTTGATCAGGGTATAGACAGGGCCTTCAGGTTGCAGAACGCTCTGATAGAGGCTTAGAGAGCCAAACGGCAGCAAGGGAGTGGTGCAGGCTGCCTGCATGATCGCTGCTTCGACAGCGGGGCTCTGAGGCGCTTTGATCCTGCCCATGGTAATATGCAGACGCAGGGGCTTTTCGTCCGGCTCCAGACCGAGTTCTTTGGCGGCATGAAGCAGCAGGCGGTTGAACTTCACGGGTGAATTATCCGGGGATTCCAACTGAGCCCAGATCATGCGAGGCTGTTTGAAAGGAAAGAGTTCAAATCCGGACAGCCGCAATTCGAAGGGGGCTTGCTGATTCCCAAGCTCTTCAAGCATTTGTTCCAGATCGGGAATGCTTGTGGGCTCGATATCACCCAGGAAGAGCAGAGTCTGATGCAGATTTTCTTCCCTGACCCAATTGATTCCGACGGGGTAAGCTGCTTTCCAGGTCCTGAGCTGATCCGAGAGCAGAGCGTGCGCTTCCGGAGCAAGCTCCAGGGCAATAAAGCTGCGCATCTTCATCTTAGCGTTTATATCCTATGTCCAGCAGGAATTTCTTGCGGTTGCTGATGTCGGTATCCAGTTCCGTGCCCTTGGGTGAAGCGCCGTCTATCACTCCCAGAATGCCGCATCCCTGCTCGGTTTTGGCAAGGATGACCTGCACCGGATTGGAAGTGGCGCAGAAGATGTTCAACACCTCACGGCAGTCCTTGACCGCAGGCAGGACGTTGATCGGAAAGGCACCGCGCATCACGATCAGAAAGCTGTGACCGGAGCCCAGACGCTGCATGTTTTGCACCGCGATCTCGATCAATTCATGATCCGTGCCATCCTTGCGGATCAGGCAGGGACCCGAAGCTTCGCAAAAAGCCAGCCCAAAGCTGATTCCGGGGACACTGTTGACCATGGCCTCATAGAGATCCTCCACGGTTTTGATGAAGTGGCTTTGACCCAGAATTATATTGCAATCCTCAGGAAAACTAAGCTGTTCCAGCATGAATTCCATAAGCACTCTCCTAAATATCAATTTCTGCTAATTTATACAGGGGCTAATTTTTGTAAAGCTAAATCTCAGGTCCCGGCAATTTATCTGGTCGGTTTCTTTTTGAACTGAGTTTTGGGTTTCTCGTCCCTGCGGAACCGCTTGCGTTTGTCCTTGTGCATCTTCTCCGTGGCATATTGGACAATGAGGCGCGGCGCGGTGTTGCGGTGTTTATGGAGGAATTCTTCCACCTCTTTCGGATGCACCACCCAGAGCTGTTTCAGAAACCAGCCCAAACCCTGATGCACCACATATTCATGATCCTGCATCATGGGCTCGATGAAATCCAGCAATTGTGCCGGATCAGCTGTTTTGCGCAGGTAGAGCATGGTCACCGGAACCGCTCTGCGAGTCCATTTGCTCTCAGAATAGCGCCAATCCGCAAAGCCATCCAGCTCCACGATATGCAGCTCCAGAAAGACCGGGGTGATATTGGAACAGATCATGTCCGAATGCGCCCAGTTCTCGACCCCGTCATCAAACCAGGCTCGCACGGTGTGGAACACTTCCAGATTGAATTTGGGGCGGAATTTCTTGAGCAACATCACGGCAAGGCTGCCAAATTCATACTTTCCGGTTTTCAGGAAGCTATGCCCCAGTTCAGCGGCTTCCTGAGGACTAAAAGAGTATTTCTCCACCAGCATGCGTTTGTGATCCCGGATCATTTCCTCACTGAGGCCATAGGGATCGTAGCCCTCTTTGAAAAATCTGGCATATTTCAGCGCCAGAACAGGATCCTCATTATCCAAAAAAAAGCGTTCCGTGAGCTTCATGATCTCACTGAAAACGGCTGCTTTATTCTCCATCCGCGTCTCCCTTTTTTTCCGGGTTTAAGCCTTCATGCACTTCATAGCCCCTGCCCTTGCCGGTGACCAGGACATGAAAGCGGTTAAACATCTGCCTGAACCTGTAGAGCATCTCCCGAGAGGGATTGAGCTGGCTGAACATTTTGTCCAGAAAGCTCTCCCAGTTCGTGGGTTCATAGGAACGGAAGTAACCGATCTCACGCATAACCTCTATCATATAACGCTTCACGCTGTCAAGCTCTTTTCCTTTGGCCGCGTCACTCCTGGGCTGTCTGCCCGTGGAAGAATCGAGGCGAGCCTGATAGATCTCCCAGGTGGCAACAGTCACCGCCTGAGCCAGATTGAGAGAAGGAAACTCAGGATTGGAGGGAATGTGGCAACGCAGGGGGCAGAGATCGGCTTCCAGATCAGTGAGGCCATAGGTTTCGCGCCCGAAGACAAGCCCGATCTGCAGATGGGAAAGTTCCTGAACATAATTTGCGGTTGCTTTGGGATTCATGTCTACGGGCTTGGTCTTGCCCACTCTTCTGGAAAGAGCTATCACGCGGTCCAGATCAGCAACTGCCTCTGCCAGAGTCTTGAAGATCAAGGCCTCTTCCAATATGTGATTGGAGTGCACGGCCATGATATAATCGTTTTTCTGAGGCACCTCTCCCACTATCCGCAGATGAGGAATCGAAAAATTGTGCATGATCCTGGCAACCGCGCCCACATTTCCGGCATAAACCGGCTCGACCAATATGATGTGAACATTGGGCAACAGGGCTTTCATAGAGCGGAGCAGGGACTTTGGATGAGGCTGCTATTTCTTGTTTATGATCTGAGCCAGACGCTGGCCCATCTGCTGGACCTTTGGATTGGAATCGCTTTTCCATTCCTGAATGGTCTTGTGAGTGATGTTGATGAAATCCTGGCTTTTATCCTTTTTACTGCGCTGGCCATAGATATTGGCGAGTTTCTTCATGGTTTGCCAGATTGTGCGGTTCTTTTTTTCATCACCTTCGATCAACCAGCGGCGGATATTGGTGTAACATTGCAAGGGTCGGGACCGGGCAACCTGAGTGAGCACGTGCGAGATCTTCTTCTGAACCTCGTCGCTCTCGTCTGCCAGCAGTTTGGAGACAAAGGTGAGGATATACTGAGGATGGCGGGAGGAGATGTTTTCCATGCCGTGCATGGACATGGCGCGCTTCTTTTCGCTGTCGGATTCAGCCCAGAAGGGCATATACTCTTTCATCACTTCCGGAGCGCGTTTCCACATATCAAAACAGATGGTCTCCGATTCCCAGGGCACGGTTTCAAAAGTCTTTTCCAGGGTCTTGATAATGACTTCCGGGGTGTCTTGTTTCTTGTAATATATATAGAAAAGCGCGGTGGCACGCACGCCATAAAAGTGATCTTCCAGCATTTCGCCGATAATGGTGTCGAGAGCGCCTTCCCCGTTATAGAGTGCCAAACGTTTACCGAGGTCTTCGCGGACGAAATAGTTCGCGGTGTTTGCCAGCTCCAGAATTTGTTTTTTTGCCAGTGCCGTCTTGTCTTTATCCAGATTACGGAATATTTTTTCGACGTGGGCATCCATTATTTTATAGTCGTCTATGTTCAGACGTCCCATGGATTTGATCATAAAGGGTTCTCCAGCTTATTTGTTTACGGAATAATCGAGCTCATGGCTCTGAAGTATATTAAATTTAGCGGGCAATAAACAGGCATCTTTGGGATAGGTGTATTATTGCTGCCGTCATTTGCGGAACACTCTTACAGGGACGGCAATCTGTCAAGAACTTTCTGTGCGCACAGGCTTAGAGGAAGGATTGCTGGGAGAGCTGTCCGGTGGTCACAAAATGTAGCTTGGCCGCTTCGCCCAAACGCTTGAAACCATATTTGGCAATGAATTCCCCCGCTGTTTTCTTCACTTTCGAATTAGCTCCAAACGGAAAATCCAGCTTATAATAACGTCGCATTGCTTCATGAGTTTGCACAAACTGGTATCTGGCCACGATCGAAGCAGCTGCCACTGCTATATCTGCCTCCGCGCCAGTCCGTTCGATCACAGAGAAGAGCGGAAGCTTGGTTTTGAGCAACTTCTGAACCTTTTTGGAGGGACTGAACTGATCCACCAGCGCACCCTCCAAACCGGGAATTCGGGACTTGAGCTCGCTCAGCACGGTGCCGTGTTGCCAGGCCAAAAGGTCATTCAGATTCTTGCCCTGGCTTTTCATGTTGGCATAGATCTCATTGTATTTGACAGGCTTGAGCACAATGCAACTGATCGCCGAAGGGAATTCAGAGTAGAGCTGTTTGGCAATTTCCTTGATCTGAGGGTCAGAGAGACGCTTGCTGTCCATGATCCCCAAAGCCTGAAGACGGGGCAGATCCGCTTGCGAGACGGCAAAGGCAGCCACCACCAAAGCCCCGAAATAGTCTCCCTTGCCACATTCATCAGAGCCACACCAATGTTGCCAGGCATGCAGGGGCAAGCTTGCTGCCGGCTTTCCGCGCCCGGCATCCAGAAGTGAGCTCAATTCCTGATATAACGCCGATTCCCGCTTCCCTCCCAAAACCCGGGACAAACCCTTCTTCTCCGAATAATAAACATTGAGCACCACTTGCTCAGCGTCCTTATGCAAGCGCAACTGCAGACCCCAGGGGATCTCTGTCTGGGAACTGATCCCGATCCCATGCCGTTCTAAGTCAGGAATCAGGTGCGAGACTTCATTTTCGATCAATTTGTGCAAAAAGCATCCTTATCAGGGCAGATTTATGGTCAAAAACTGCAGACTGAGCGCCTTGTCAAGCTAAGAATGCGCTATCCAGAGATAAAAAAAGAATTTGTGCTTGACAGAAATTGGGCTATCTTGATATTAGCACTCAAATACAGTGACTGCTAATTATAACAAGAATAAAGATTACTAAAAGACTGGAGGTAAATTGTTATGGCAAAACAAATGCAGTACTCACACGAAGCACGCACCTCGCTTAAGAATGGTGTGGATAAGCTTGCCAATGCCGTTAAGATCACCCTTGGACCCAAGGGCAGAAATGTGGTTCTGGATAAGAAATTTGGCTCCCCCACTATCACCAATGACGGTGTGACGATAGCCAAAGAGATTGAATTGGAAGATGAATTTGAAAATATGGGCGCGCAGCTCTGCAAAGAAGTGGCAGAAAAGACCCATGACGTAGCCGGAGACGGCACCACGACAGCCACTTTGCTGGCTCAGGCCATCATTGAAGAAGGGCTCAAGCATGTGACCGCCGGAGTCAATCCGATGTATCTGAAACGTGGCATGGAGAAAGCCATGAAAGTCGTGATCGAGAAGATCCACGAATTCAGCACCCCGATCACCAGCAACGAGGAGATCGCTCAGATCGCCTCCATTTCAGCCAACAACGATCCCGAGATCGGACGTCTGATCGCTGAAGCCATGGCTTCCGTGGGCAAGGAAGGCATCATCAACATCGAAGAAGCCAAGTCGATCGACACCGGTCTGGAGAAAGTCGAAGGCATGCAATTCGATCGCGGCTACCTTTCCCCCTATTTCGTGTCCAATCCCGAGAAGATGATCGCCGAGATGGAAGATCCTTTCATCCTGCTGTATGACAAGAAGATCAGCGTTATGAAAGACCTGCTTCCGATCCTGCAGGAAATAGCCCAACACGGCCGTCCCCTCCTCATCGTCTCTGAAGACATTGAAGGCGAAGCACTTGCAACTCTCGTGGTCAACAAGCTGCGTGGCATTCTGAACGTCGTTGCCGTCAAGGCTCCCGGCTTCGGAGACCGTCGCAAAGCCATGTTGGAAGACATCGCAGTGCTCACCGGAGCCACCCTGATCTCCGAAGAGATGGGTCGCAAACTGGATAGCTGCACTCTCAGCGATCTGGGCCGCGCCAAGAAAGTCATCGTCGAAAAGGAAAACACCATCATTCGTGAAGGTGGCGGAACTCAGGAAGCGATCGACGGCAGAGTGAACCAGATCAAAGCCCAGGTGCTTGAAACCACTTCCGATTATGACAAAGAGAAGCTGCAGGAACGTCTTGCCAAGCTCTCCAGCGGTGTTGCCGTGATTCGCATCGGTGCTGCCACAGAGACCGAACTCAAAGAGAAGAAAGCCCGTGTGGATGATGCTCTGCATGCCACCCGCGCTGCCGTCGAAGAGGGTATCGTCCCCGGTGGCGGAGTCACTTTGATCCACGCTGCCAAAGCTCTGCTGAAAATGAAAGATCTCAGCTACGAAGAGAAGATGGCAGTCCAGATCCTCTCCAAAGCCCTGGAAAAACCCGCTTATCAGATCGCCTTCAACGCCGGTGAAGAAGGTGCTGTGATCGTCGAAAAACTGAAGAGTTTCAAAGACGTGAACATGGGCTACAACGCTGCCACCGACGTCTATGAAGACCTCTTGAAAGCCGGTGTCATCGACCCTGCCAAAGTGGTGCGCAGTGCAGTTCAAAACGCGACTTCGATCGCGGGGCTCTTCCTCACCAC
>JAKLEY010000199.1 GCA_022711455.1 Candidatus Cloacimonadota bacterium | reverse complement strand
CCGGAAGCCACGGTTTACCATCACCTCTCCGGCATCTGTCTGCCAGGGAACTCTGAATATAATGGTGCGTTCCGGTTCCACGATCCGATCCAGGATCTTGGCTTTGCGATATTGGGGATTGGAATCGTAGACGTCCCATATCGTTTCCACCACTTCGGTGACTGCTTGGATGAATTCAGGCTGATCGGCATTTTTTGCCGAGACCTGATGTAGGAATTCGTGCATTGTCATAAACACATACCTCCTGTGTTATTTTTATGTATACACGGTTTTTTTATATCAGATTACACACAATTTCACTTAATAATGACAGCGTTTTTTCCGTCAAACAAAATCTTCAATTTGCTTGCGCTTTTTTTGACCATAAAGTAAAGTCCCTCGCGCACAGTTGTTTGCGATTCGAGGTAGTTCCAGTCCAAAAAGTCATTGGCGGCTCTGTCCCAGACCGTGAGGTAACCCACATTCATGGAAAAGAGGTTGTGAAAGAAATGGGAGCCGTGTGAAGCTTCGATTGACATGTTTGGCAACACTACCTCAACAATCACCTTGGCACAGGAGATCTGGCTCCAGGCCACCGGAATTCCCAAAAATCTGTCGCTGGAACCCCAGCGTCCGGGTCCGATCAGGATATAATTCGTTCCCTCTTTTCTCAGTTCCTGATTGATAATATCCAGTTCAGTGGCGATATCTTCGGTTTTCACGATATTGAAGCGTTCCGGGCTCACATAAACTATTGTATCAAGTTCCTCACCCACGTCATTACCCAGGGCATAGGAGGAGTAGAGCAAGGTCTGATCCCGTTTATCCGCATAGGTTTCCAGAGAATCAGAATACAGTTTCTGGCTCACTGTGATCGGTCTGATCTGCAGGAGTGAGAAGTGACTCCTTCCGGTTTGAGAATTCACGTCAAAGGCAAATTCCATCTCGATCTCGCAGCCCAGCACACTGCGCCCGAGCTGAAGAAAATCCATCAGGATCTGAGCCAGTGGATATTGTTTATAGTGCAGAAGCGACCTGTAAGTGATAACGCGGGGACCCTTGGCATAAAGGCCTGAGATGAATTCTTTGTTCTCGTGATCCCAAACCGAAGAGAGCACATTCAGCTCATTCTCCAGCATGTTTTGGGAAATTCTGAGGCGTTCCAGAGAGGCATCTTCTCCCGTCCTAAGATCAAAATCCTTTTTCTCAGGGTGAATGGCATAAAGCTTCCTTTGTGCCCCCTGAACTATATCCACCGGCATAAACATGTCTTTATTGGGAAACTTGGGACAAAAGGCAAAGGTGCGTTCCCGCTCGACAGCGGTTTTCCCGAGCCCTGTGGACAGGGTCACGACTCCATCTTCGTGGCTCATATTGGTTCCGGGGTAATAGTTATAGCTCTGCGCCACTCCCGAAACCAGAGGATAAAAATATTCACCGTGGATCGAGCCTGCCACGCGTTGAATAATAACAGCCATCTTCTCTTCCCGGGAAGGGATGCGTAAGGACTCCCGGTAAACTCTGGCATTATAGAGAAACATTGAGGCATAGACCAGCTTAATGGCTTGCAGGAGCTGTTGCAACCTGAGCTCGGGCTTGCTGTGGCTGTTTGGGATGAGATAGGTGCGAAAAACCCCCGCAAAAGGATTGGTGATCGAATCTTCCAACACAGATGATGACCGAACTGCCAGAGGAAATGATGTCTGATCGATGATCCTGCTCAGCTCGAGCAGAGTGGAATTGGGGATGGTGGCATTCAGAAAGAGCTGATCTATCTGCGAGTCATCGAGGTCATCGCGTTGTCCGATCTCGTTCAGGGAAGGGTTTGTCGCAATAAAGCGGTCAAACTCACCGGTGGCCAAAACAGCCGCAACCGGGACCGTGATCGAGGTTTCGGGATACTTGTCGCAGATATTGCTATAGCGGTTCAAAACGACATTCAGAAAAGCCAGACCTCTTCCTTTGCCACCGATGGAGTCGTCTCCGATTTTATAGATTAGATTCATATCGAGATCGGATTCTTCGTTCCACTGTTGGATCTTTTCCCTGCGCCGGAACGAGATTAGCGAGTTGAAAGCCTCACAGAGCAACCTTCGCAATTCCTCAGGCTCGGAAGTTTCCTTAAAACCTTTGATATACTGCGATAGCGCCAGTTCCGCGTGAATCCTGAGCCAGCCCTCGAAGTGAGAATGTTTGTAATGGAAAACAAGGCTTTCTGGCGGGATACTGTGTAATTGATGCACAAATCCGATCAGGGATTTAGCCTCAGAGATCTTGCTTTGATCAGGAAGTCTGAACACGAACTTTCCAAACCCCACTTCAGTTTCAAGCCATCTGCGCACCTGAGTTTTGAGTCCGCTGATGTCTTTATACAAAAACTCACCCTCGTTGCTGGTGACGATATCCCTGTACATCGGGTTAAAAGACTGCAGCAGGAAGGGCAGGGTAGGCTTCTGTTTACGGGTATACTGCAACAGTCTCAGGCCTGCATCCCGGTCAATTTCTCCGCGGTAATGATAGTTTATATTCGAGATCACGCCGATAATACTGTCTGAATACAGTTCGAAAGCTTGCACGGCAGAATGGTAGTCATGAACCAGGAGCACCCTGGGACGGGCGTTCATGTACAAGGTTTTATTGGTATCCTGATGTTCGGCCCGGATCACGTTTTGATTCAACTGCAGGATTTGTTCATAAAAGAGGGGCAGAAACTGAGAGTAGTATGGGATAAAAGTCTCGATCACCAGTATCACCGGCACTGGAAAAATCTTCACATCCAGAGGCAGGTTGCAGCGTTCTTCCCATTGCTTGATCAAGGCCAGAAAGACCTTGGAATCGCCATTCCAATAGTAGAAATCTTCCACTGCCTTGAGTTCAGCTATGTGATTTTCCACAAACATCAGATCCAGCGGTGCACCCAGCAGGAAGAAGACCGGTGTCTCAGGATACTTAGCTTTGATCGTGTTCAGGAGTTCCAGGGCAATCGAACGCATGGAGGCCAAGTGAACCACCACCACATCGATCTTTTCCAGTTCCAGCATTTTCAGCGCGCTGTCAGTTCCGGACGCGTGGCTGATCCCTGGCTGGGTGGAGAGATTCAGGAAATAAAAGTCTTCAGCCACCTGTTCTGCCAAAAAGCCATCCACTTCAAACACAAAGGAATCGTAAAGGGAAGCAATCAGCAGGATCTGCTGAACCCGGTAGGGCATCAGCTCTGTGAGCTGTTCCAGTTCCCGGGACCAATAGTTTGAGGTCAGCATGATTAAGGCAGCCTTTAGGCTTTGCTGATCACAGCCAGACCCGTTTTACCATCCATGCGCACCAGCAAGGGCTTCTTGAATTCCAGATGGACAAAGAAATCACCCCGCTCCGTCTCAGGTTGATCCAGCAGCCAGCTCCAATCCACAAAGTCGGTCTCAGATACATAGGGAATAGTGAAGTAGCCCACGTTCATTGCCACCAGATTGTGGAAGAAATGCGTGCCCTGAGAGGCTTCCACGATGAAATCGCTCAGCCCTGTTTCGAGGATCACCTTGGCACGGTTGATCTGAGGCCAGCGCACGGGAATTCCCAAAAAGCGATCCCGGCTGCCCCAGCGTCCTGGTCCGATCAGCATATAGCGTTTACCCAGCTTGGCCATCTTCTCGTTGAAGGCTTCGATCTCGGTTTGCATTTCGATGGTCTTGGTCTTGTCAAAACGTGCAGGATCAAGGTAGATCACGTCATACAGGTCGTCGATCACGCCGTTGCCCA
>JAKLEY010000198.1 GCA_022711455.1 Candidatus Cloacimonadota bacterium | reverse complement strand
CTCAATTCCAACGCCGGTGTCGACCAGATGCTCATTCTGGAAGGAGGGAAGCTGGTGATTGCGGATGGCCGCAATCTCACTCTTGCCAACGGATTGGGCACGGATCTGCAGATGAATGGTCAGCTGACGATCACGGGTACAATCAGCTTTGAAACAGGAGCCACCATGCTCTGCGGGAATAATTCCACCATTGAGTTTAACGGAAATATTCCTCAGTTTACCGGCTCAGCTTTCCCCGATGTTTTGCATGACCTGATCATCAACAACCGCGCCGGCGTGACTCTGGATCTTGACACGCAAGTCTTTGGAACTCTCACCCAGACAGCGGGTTCCGTGAGTGGCGCGGTAAATCCTGATGGCTATTCTTCTCCCATGAATCATCTTTCCTTCCCCAAGACCGGACATCGCGTCGAGGGCTGGGGAATTGCGATGAGCACAGATGCTCTGCTCCCGCAGAAAGTTAACCGGCAGTGGAATCTGAGCGGGACCTTTGACGGTGTCAAGGTCCTCACCTTCACCTGGACTGCTGAAGACGATCAAAACTATGACTGGATCGGCCTCGGCAAGCAACCGTCCCTCTATAAGGGATCAGAAAAACTGAGCCTGCGCGTTTGGGATGTGAGCAGCGACCCCCGCTATCTCAGCGTGGATGTATCAGCTTTCCTGACCCGGGCTGTGTATAGCATCGGATTTGACGGTGATGACACACTTCCGGTGGAATTCTCTGCCTTTACGGCTGTTGCCGGATCCGGGAACAAGGTAAGCCTGCAATGGATCACGCAATCCGAGACCAACGTGGTGGGTTTCCGGATCTATCGTGGACGCAGCCTCGATTTTAGCTCAGCGGTGATGTTGAACGCCTTCGTTTCAGCCACCAACACGTCCCAAACTCAGGTCTATTTATATACAGATCAGGAATTTAGCGAAAACGGGAATTACTATTACTGGCTGCAGAGCCTGGATCTGGATGGCTCCACCCAAACCTTTGGTCCTGCCAGCGCGCTGGTGAATTTCAGCGATCCCGGAATCCCTGCCATACCCGTGGTTCATGGCATCAACCGCAGCTATCCCAATCCCTTTAATCCCCGCACCAGGATCCAGATCGGGGTTTTGGGCTCAGGACCTGCCAAGCTGACTGTGTTTAACCTCAAAGGACAGGTCGTGAAAGTCCTCCTCGATGAATTCAGGCAGGAAGGAACCTACAGCCTGGATTGGGATGGCACCGACAGCCGGGGGAAAAACGTTCCCAGCGGAGTCTATCAGCTGGTCCTCAAACAGGGTGGCAAGAGCTTTAGTTCCAAACTGACCCTGATCAAATAGCACACAGAATCCCCTATCCCTGCCTTTGGTCCATCCCTTGGCAGGTCGCTTTCATGCCGCTCTCATAACGCTTGCTGAAGCGGCATGAAAGCGGTTAGCAAGCGGTGAGCAAGCGGTTAGACAGGGGTATGATCAGGAGAGAAGTGTACCGGCGCTCGCTGTAGCGCCGAAGTGGCATCGCAGGAGTTGTGGCCGCGTTTCAAGACTTCAGAGCTGTCTCAAGCCTATAAATAGCAAGAAGTCTCCAGCGTTTTACGCGGCAGGATGCCGCATCCACAAACCTCCCGTCACTCGTTACTCGTCACTCTAAGAATGAAATACAGCGTTCCCAGCAGCCCGAAAGCTGAAGCCACATACAGATTCAGATAAGGGTCATATCTCCACAGAAAGGCGCCCCCAAAGGCAGCAAGCGAGACCACTACGTCCCGGATCAGATAATAGGCTCCAAAGGTGCTGGCTTTGGCGTTGTCCGGAGCCAGATCGAGGATCATGGCTTTGCGGGTGGGTTCACCAAATTCTTTCAGACCTCTCAGAATGAAGGCCAGCACGAAAACAGGGAAGCTTTTGCTGATCGAAAGCACGATCGGAAAGAGCGTGAAATTGACAAAAGTGATGGCTACATAAGGTTTTTTGGTGCTGCGGTCAGCCAGATATGCCACGGGGATATAGATCAGCATGGCTGTGACCATCTCAATGGCAGAAAGCAGACCGAACTGGCTGGCATTCATTGAGTT
Source organism: Candidatus Cloacimonadota bacterium (assembly GCA_022711455.1). Taxonomy (GTDB): domain Bacteria; phylum Cloacimonadota; class Cloacimonadia; order Cloacimonadales; family Cloacimonadaceae; genus PHBP01. Next base: position 1,695 of record JAKLEY010000198.1, on the reverse strand, counting down.
GTTCTCCATCACCCAGATCACCACAAAGGCATAGGGGATCTGCTCACAAAAGCGGATCAGGATGTCTGAAACCAAGAGCCGGCGCAGCATGGGAGGAAGCTTTAGCGAGAGCTTTGCTTTGGCTTTGCCGTCCCGGGCTGGTTCCTTGATGTATATCTGCTGCACTATCAGCGAGATAAGGGCAAATCCGATCGCCACCATAAAGGCGTAGCGAACTCCCTCCACTCTGCCGAAACGCTGGATGAAAAAGCCTCCCAGCACCGGACCCAAAGCCATCGGAATCCTGCGCACCATGGAATGGATGCTGACCCCCATGGCCTGCTTGTTTTTGGGAATGACTTCCGAGACCATGCTCATGGTGGCAGGCAGGGAGATTGCGGTCCAGGACAAAAAGAAGATCGAGCCGATGATCACAGCCTGCCAGGAGGGAAAGAGGATCACGATGCCATAACCGAAGATGGCAAGTAAGTTGAACAGTAGCAGTGCTCTGCGATAGCCGAGTTTATCGGAGAGATAGCCACCCGGGAAGGAATAGAGCGCGCTCAGCAGATTGTCCATGCCGTTCAGCAGTCCGATCACGATCGGTCCGCCTCCCAGCGCGATCAGATAGATCGGCAGGAAACGCTCTGCCATCTTTTCGCCCATGCCGATCAGGATCGCCATCCCAAGCACAGCCACAAAGCTCTGCCTGAGGCTGAAAAAGTCTGTGAACCTTCTGCCGAGGGTCTTGGCATTGTCCTGCACTGCTCGTTATCCCCTTATCTGCTCTGCTGATCTCTGTGTTTTAAGATCGCAGATCAGCAGGCCCTGCTCCAGGAGTCTCTTGGAGGCCAGAATATCTCCTGCCTTGTTCACGATCCAGGCTCCTCCGCAGTATTCCGTCTCACTCAGGAATAGATCAGGAGACACGGAATTGACGCAAAGACAGTGCTTTGCGAGGCGTTTCCATTCCGCGGTGTAGAAGGGCAGTTCGTCCCGGTCCCAGATTTCGTTGATATCTTTGCTGATCTCGAAGCTGCGTGCCATGATATGCAGGCAGAGATCGAGATTTTGGGATTCCAGCTCCGCAATTAGTTCTTCTTCACAGAGATCTCCGCAGATTAGGAGGCTGAGTTTGAGCCCATCCAGGTCTATGATACTGAGGCTCTTGCCGCGCAGGTAATGCTCTTCATCCACTCCCGGGATCATCCAGCCGATGCTGATCCGACGGTAGATATCCAGGACTTTGCCACCTTCAGAAATGAAGGCAGCGCTGTCATAAATGCAGCCCCGCTCATATTCCAGAAAACCAAAGCAGATCTTGATCCGCTGCTCTTGCGCGAGGCTCAGGATCGCTCTGAACTCCTCGGAATCCGTTTCCAGACAGAGCTTGCGGTCATCTTCCACTTTGCCCGAGATCTCCAAACCCAAAAGACAGGTTTCCGGAAAGACGATCAGTTCCGCTCTGGCCGCAGAAGCCTCTCTGACATAGGCTTTTAGGGCAGCCAGAGCCGCGCTCATTTCATAAAAAAGAGGAAAGACGCAGAGGGCGATCTTCATCTTTGGATCAGGTTGAAACGTAGGCCTTGAGCAGCTTTAGGGTGTTATCGACGCCTTTGCTGTGAGTGCGTTCATAGCCATGCGAGGCAAAGACGCCGGGTCCGATCAGACCGTGTTTGAGATCATAACCCGCGCGCAAACTGCCTTCGACGTCCG
>JAKLEY010000197.1 GCA_022711455.1 Candidatus Cloacimonadota bacterium | reverse complement strand
GTCCGCTTCTTTGCCGTGACCGAAGCTCAAAAGAAAGCACCCAAGAAAATCCGTCTGGACATCCCCTCAAACTTAAAAAGCCCTTCCAATACCGGCGATGTGATCGTGATCACGGCAGATAGATTTATCAACGCGGAGGGCACACAAACCCTGAAAACGCTTTGGGAGGATAACGGATATTCGGTGAATATCGTTGACATTCAAGACATCTACGATGAATTCAATGCCGGGATCGTTTCCGGGGAGGCGATCAAAGACTTTGCCACTTATGCCTATAACAATTGGGCAAACCCACAACTAAAACACCTGATCCTGCTCGGAGAAGGCGTGGACGACACCCGGGATAACAGTCCATCCCGATTATATAACGTGATCCCGGTGAAAAAAACCTGGACCTATAAGCACGGAGCAACAGCCAGTGACAACTGGTATGGCTGTATTGTGGGGACGGATATTGTGGCCGATATATCTGTTGCCCGGATCAATGTTTGGAAGCCTGAACAGATCCTGGATTACGCCAATAAGGCTCTCCGCTATTATAACGAGCCTCAGGCCAACCGGTTGTGGAACAGTCATGTGACCTTTACAACTGGGGGAAAGATCACCGACGGAAACGATATCTTTGCCCAGCAGTCTGAGCGAATCCTGCGCAAAAATGTCCCCTCAAAGTATCGGGCAACCAGAGTTTATACTTCCACTCAGACAGTCAGTCACGACTATTTTGGCGGCACCTTTGACCTGAAAGATGCCATAAACTCAGGCACAAATTATGTGCAGTTCATGGGTCATGGAGGCGGGCGCATCTGGGCGGACTATAATCTCTTTAACTTCAATGATGTAGCAACTCTGAACAATTCCACGTATCCTGTCATTCTCAGCCTGGCATGTTATGCTTCGGCGTTTGATACAAACGGTGCTTCATCTATCTCCGAGGCTCTTGTGCTGCAAGCCAACAAAGGCGCAATCGGCACAGTGGGGTTTTCCGGGCTGGGTTATCTGGATCAGGATGAAGATTTCGGCCTGGCGATCACTGAGGCGATCTACAAGCATAATTTTCAAAGTCTGGGAGACGCTCTCACCTTTACCAAGGCAAGATTTTATACCACCACCAGTTCTTCAGCCCCACGCTATGCGCTTACACACGGTTGTGCTTACTTGGGTGACCCCATGATCAAGATGCGGAAACCGGTGAGTGGGATCGAAGTGAGCGCGCAGAATCTGAGTCTGGCGGTAGGGGACACCTTGCGGGTTCAGGCTCAATTCCCCTCCGGAGTGGTGGCGGCTCAATTACGGATCATGAAAGAATCAGGTAAAGTAGTGAATGTTCCCTATGATCTTCCGGTTATTCAAGGTGCATATAACGCCAGCTATGTGATCCCGGCAAATCAAGGTAACAACTATCTGCGCAGAATCTATGTTTCAGGATATTCCAGCGATACAGAGTATATCGGCGAAGCAATGTTTGGCGTAGGCAGAGCCAGTGTGTATCATCATCAGGTCAACCCGGTTAATCCCACCTGGCAGGATTCAATTGCCTTTTCCGGTAAAGTGTTCAGCCCCCCGGGATCAGAATTGATCTCGTTAACCTGCCGGGTGAGAACTGATAGTCTATACACCGGTGGAACCTGGGTTTCCCTGCCTATGGTTTCGAGCGGGACTGATACCTACACTACGAGCCAGAAACTGAGCCCCCAACGTACCGGCAAGGAGATATTCTATAAATACATAGCAGTCACCACAGGCGGAACATACGAATCATTCCTCACCAGCACGGTGGTCCGGGGGCCTGATCTCCTGCTGAGCGATATTCAGTTGCTGGCAGATAACCAGGAAGTCCGCCTCAAAGTGCTGGTCAAGAATATCGGAGACGCGGCATCGATTCCCACGGACCTGAGTCTGTACTATACCCCTTCCGGTGGAGCCAGTGTGTTTCACTCCAGTCAAACCATAGAAGCCTTAGGGGTGGCTCAGGAGCGCTGGGAATACATTGATCTCAGCACTGTACCCCCTGCAAATCTGATGTTTGAAGTCCGTGTGAATTTTACTAATGTCTTCCCGGAATGGCATCTGTTCTATAATACCAACAATATCATTACCCTCAGGATTCCCTTCAATTACCAGATCGTGAACAGCACCGGAGCGGTTCTAAATTCCGTGGATTCAAACGTTAGTTGTGAGATCCCTCCCAATCTGGTGGATCAGAACTCCAGCTCGATCTTCTATGTTCATCGCTTAGAACAGCTGACTGCAACCGATCAACCGGATATTGCCCCGATCTTCCTGCGTTCTACGGCAATAGGAAGCAATAAACTGAGAGAAGATAACGACGGCCCCAAGGGCACCGGAAACATTGTCGCAGAAGATCATATTCCCCGGATAAAGCTCTATTCTACCCCTTATGAGATCAGAACTCTCGACAGATCTCTTGTCGACAGCACCGGAACTTTTCTGAACGGGAAGCGCATAAAACTCTACTTCTTTTACAATGTGACAGATTCGCTGACCCAAGCCTATGAATCCGAGAACTCTTATAAAATTTTCAGATGGAACAGCACCTATAACAAATGGTTGGTTCAGGGAGGCAATGTCTCTTCCAGCGCCAACATGGTGGTCTTCGAAGTAAACCGTGAAGGAATCTACACAATCTATAGAAATCGCGATCGTACCGGGCCGTCCATCGACGTGAATGTGCAGGATCAGGAGTTTACCGTGGGTGGTTACATCTCCGGGAAAGGGATCATATCTTTGCTCGTCAGCGATACCAATGGCATAAACGTGATGGACGATGCCATCAGACTGTATCTGAATGGGGAAGCCCTTTCTCCGGATCAGTATGCGATCGCTCTTGGCGCAGACAATCTGAACCGGATCCCGATCAAGTATCAGCTGGATCTGCCCAAAGGTAACTATACTCTACTGGTCGACTGCACTGATGTCAACGGTAACTATAATTCCCGGGCCATTCAGTTCTTTGTGAACGACAGCTTCGATGTCGTAAACATAGGAAACTATCCCAACCCGGTCCCGGGCGTGGCTCAGGATCCAAAAAATGACGGCAGAACCAGATTTACCTATGTCCTCACAGACGATGCCGATGATGTAACCATAAAAGTCTACACAATTTCCGGTAGACTGGTGAAAACATTCTCCAATCTTCCGGGTGGAGTGGGATATCATGAATATCCGCGAACGGTGTATGGCTGGGATTGTCGGGACGATGCGGGATACTTCCTGGCAAACGGCACCTATTTTTACAAGGTTATCGCGCGCCGGGGCTCCAAGAAGATCGAGAAAACCATGAAAATGGCTATACTAAAGTAGAGGGAATCATGAAACACCTGATAATAATCCTCACAATCCTGATCTGCTCTCTGCCGCTCTTTGCTGGCAGATACGCGGGTGATTTTATGTCCATAGGAGCCGGAGTTCGAGCCCTCGGGATGGGCGGTGCTTTTGCGGGGCTAGCGGATGATGGATCCGGCATGTACTGGAACGCTGCCGGGATCGGCCAGATCAGAAAGGCTGAGCTCTCAGCGATGCACGCGTTTCTTTACAAAGGTTTGGCATCCTATGAGAATATCACCTACTGCCAGCCTCTGCCAAACGATGTGACTATCGGGCTGAACCTCACTCAGCTCCGGGTTAACGATATTCCCCATTTTGACGAATCCTATTTGATCGGAACCAATGTGGACCAGAGAATTAACAATGCTGATCTGCATCTGCCGGGAGTGCCGGATGGTTATTTCC
>JAKLEY010000196.1 GCA_022711455.1 Candidatus Cloacimonadota bacterium | reverse complement strand
CTGCCACAGGTTGTAAGTGTCCGCCCAATCTCCTCCAATGCGTATGCAATGAAGTGCCAAGACTTAAGTTGTTGAATTCGCGGCCTTTGACGGCCAGCGAGCAAGAAATCAAACTGAACAGCCGGGCTAAGAGCGCCAAGCTCAGAGCAGCGGTAAAGATTTAGGGGGATCCGGTGAGAGGAAAATTTGTGATTTTCATTCTGGTTTGTGTGGCCAGCGTCTTTTTGCATTTTAATAACGGCAACAAGATCGTGCGCTACACCAAAGACTATTCAAACCTCGAAAAGACCTATAATGCGGAGAAAAACATCAACACCGAGCAATTGGTGGAACTGGACGACCTGCGTTCCGGACGCCATCTTGCCTCACTGGTGAGGGTGGAGCTGAACAACTTTATCCCGGATCAGGAAGCCGGCAGCGTGATCTATGTCCACGAACCGTCACCAAAAGCAGAAAGTGGATCATATTGTATCATCGATCTGATCGCCTCCCGGGCTGAAGCAAAGAACGTCGAGATCCTGCTGGATTAACCCATGAGATCACGCTATTATCTGATGCTGGGGTTATTTGGGCTGGTCTCACTGGTGTGGACGGCTTATCTCTTTAGTATCCAGATATTTGATCCCTTCAAGCTCTCTGATGTCCGGCGCCGCAGATATACACCTCAGAAAGAGATCCTGATCCCCAAACGGGGTGCCATTCTCGATGCCAACGGAGACTTGCTGGTAAGTTCGATCAGCTATTATCAGATCGATATTGACCGGGCATCCGTCAAGCGCTGGGCTGAGGGTAAGGAACTGAGCCTGGGGCAGGCATACACACAGATCGCAAAAGTGATCGGCAGCGCCAGCTCCGTCACCAAGGAAAAAGTGCTCGAACGCCTCAACAAAGGCAATAAACTAAGCTCGATCCAGATCTCGAACAAGATCCGGGAATCCGAGCTGGATCAGATCATCAAGCAATTTGAAGCCAAAGAATTACCGGGGTTGATCCACAGTTTCAGCTCTATGAAGAGGATCTATTCCAAGGGCAAGCTGGCAGGCAGAGTTTTGGGGGCGGTGAGCGAAAAATCGAACGGATTCGATTCTGAGACTTCCAGCAAATCCCTCTACCAACTGGCAGGAGTCTGCGGCATCGAAGCAACCTATGACAATTTGCTTTCCGGCGCCTATGGCTGGCGGGAAGTGGTTCTGGACGCGAATTCAGAACGGGTTCCCTATCCGAATTTTCACCAGAAAAAACCCCGCAACGGATACAATCTTAAACTGACGGTAGACTCTGATATTCAGGAGATCGTGGAGGCCGCGCTTACGGAAGGTGTGGAAAAGTATTCCGCTTCCAATGCCGGTTGTGTCGTCATGGAGCCCAAAACAGGACGCATCCTTGCTATGGCAGGGATCTCCCGCAATGACAAAGACGACGATCCCAACATTATCCGAAATCAGACCAATATCCCTGCCAGCTTCATGTTTGAGCCTGGTTCGACCATGAAACCGCTCACGCTCTTACCGGCATTAGAAAACAAGGTTGTTGGCTTCAATGAGACTATTGTCTGTGGAACCCAGATCATGCCCAACGGACGCAGGATAGCGGATACGCATATCGGGGGCCTGAAACCTCTGGCACCCCGTGATATCCTTGCCAAATCCAGTAACGTCGGCATTGCTGCCATAGCCACGAGGCTGGGGCCTACCAAGCTCTATGAACAGTTTATCAATTACGGTTTTGGTCAAAAATCCGGGCTCAATCTCTTTGGTGAATCCAGCGGATTATTCCAAAAACTGGACGTCTGGGATTCTTACACCATCCAGTCAATCTCGTTTGGGCAGGGGATCTCTGTCACAGCGATCCAACTGGCGGCAGCGTATAGCGCGGTTGCCAACGGCGGGGATTATATGAAGCCCTATTTGATTGATTCCATCACGGATGATGCCGGAAAGGTGGTGGAACAATTCGAGCCCAAAGCCCTGCGCAGGATCGGAAGCAAGACCATCACCGACACTATCAAGGTCTATCTGCAGGGTGTGGTCGATCGCGGAACTGCCAGACACGTGCGTCTGGACTATATAAAGATAGGCGGAAAGACCGGAACTGCCGAAAAGAACACGGAAGGAACCAAGGGTTATGTGGGGGGCAAATATTCCTCAGTGTTTATGGCGATGTTCCCGATCGAGGATCCGCAGATGGTAATCGTCACTTTCTATGATGAGCCGGCTCCCGGATATCATTATGGCAGCACCAGTGCCGCGCCTACCACCAAACAGATCATCGAGAATATTCTCTTTATGCCGGATTGTGATATCCTGCCTTTCAATGAAAGATTGAGGCAATCCTCCCTGATCATGCCCAGTCTGGCAGGTAAGCATCTCTTTGAAGCAGAAAGGATTCTGAATTCACATGGTTTCTTGTATAAGATAGAAGGACCTGATTCTGCCTCGATAGTGGTGGATCAATTCCCCAAAGCCGGAGTTTCTGTGGATAAAAACCACCCGATCACGGTCAAGATCGGCAAGGCCATAAATAAACCCACTGCAGACACAGCTTTGAATGTGATGCCGGATCTCACTGGTTTTACTATTCGTAAAGCCATGCAGGTTGCCGCGCGGCACAAGACATCTCTCAAGGTGCAAGGCACTGGAATAGTGCGCAAACAATCGATCCAGCCAGGCAGCAAGGTCCTGGCAAATTCAGCCTGTGTGATAGAGGCAAGAATATGATCACGGCTGAACTGGTCCGCGCGCTTGAGGATCACGGTCTCCTGGTCTCGCTGCAAGGTGAACTGCCCTCTGAACTGCGTGGCCTTCCCCAATCGGATAACCGTCAGCTTAAGCAAGGTGATATCTTCATAGCCATCAAAGGTTTCAGCACTGATGGCCATAAATATATCAGGAACGCGCTCGAGCGTGGCGCAAGCTGTATCATCTTTCAGGATGAATGCCCCGCTGAGGCAGTCGGAATCAAGGTTAGCGATTCCAGAAAGGCGGCAGCTGTCCTTGCAAAACAATATTACCATGATCCCAGCCGCAAGTTCAGCTTGCTGGGAATCACGGGTACGAATGGCAAAACAACCACCTCGCTTCTGATCTTCAACGTCTTGCGAAACCTTGGCTTCAAAGCTGGTTGGATCGGAACCCTGGGCTACTATATAGAAGCAGAGCTGTTTGAAACCAAGCACACCACTCCCGACATCATGGAATTGAATTCCATTCTTGCCCGCATGGCAGACGCTGAGCTGGACTTTGTCGTGATGGAGGTTTCTTCCCATGCCATTGCCCTGGATCGGGTATACGGTCTGGAATTTGATTATTGCCTGTTCTCAAACCTCAGCCGGGATCATCTGGATTTTCATCACAGCATGGCAGAATATGCTCAAACCAAGTATTCCTGGCTGGAATCCTGCTGCAGCAGTGGAGCCACAGCCCTGATCAATACGGATGATAAAACCGGAGCTGAATTCAACCTGAGCTTGAAATCGCAAAACTATCTCGTGAAAACAGTGGGATCGGCAAACGGAGATTATCAGATCAGGGACGTTGTGACAAAACCCGAGAGCAGCACTTTCAGCCTGTTGACACCCGGGCAAACAATTGAGATCAGATCTCCTTTGATCGGCACATTTAACGTCCTCAATCTGGCTCTTGCTGCCTCAACCCTTGATCTTATGGGTATGGGTTCGGATCGTTTGGGTTTTGCAATAGCAGGCATCGATCCGGTCAAGGGCAGATTTGAACGCGTTCCCAATCAACGCGGGATCGGGGTCTATGTGGATTACGCGCAC
>JAKLEY010000195.1 GCA_022711455.1 Candidatus Cloacimonadota bacterium | reverse complement strand
CGGCAGTCCTTTACTGCAGGACTTTTCGGGAACCATCTTTCCCCCTGCGGGCTGGACGCTTTCACCAGCTTCAAACACCTGGACCAGACACAACGTCAACTCTTATGGCGCTCCAGGCGAAGGCAGTGCCAAAGCTGAATTCTATAACTATCTGGTGGGGACGCAATTCGATTTTAGCTCTCCGGTCTTCCGAACCGATTATCCCAGTATGCAGCTTTCCTTTGATTACGCCTATGCTCCCTTCCCCTGGGATCCCACCCCGCTGGATCAGTTGGAGATCCTCTACAGCACAGACAGGACCACTTTCCAGAGCCTGATCGTCTACACCGGAGGGGAGAACGGAAGCCTGGTCACCGCTCCGCTCACAAGCGCTGAATTCGTTCCCGGACCCACTCAATGGGGCACAAAGACCATCATGCTTCCTGCCGCGACCAAACAGCTCAAATTCCGCGCGCTCAGTGCTCACGGCAACAATCTCTATGTGGATAACCTCAAGGTCGAGGTCTTTTCATTTTATGGCAACGGCACAGCCTCCAATCCTTTCCAGATCAGAAACGCCTGGGATCTTTGGAGCCTGACCGGCTTCACCGGCAGCCAGAATGCCAACCTCCATTATAAGCTTATTAATGATATCGACCTGACCGAGTTCATGCTGCTCAACCCCTGGGGCGCCCCCGGTTGGGAGCCGATCGGAACTGCCGCCTCGCCCTTTTTCGGGCAGCTGGATGGCAACGGCAAGGTCATCTCCAAATTCTACTGTTACAACCCCGGGATCGGGGTCAGCGGACTCTTTGGCTGCCTGGGAACAGGTGCCTCCATTCAGAATCTGGGGCTTGAGATCGATCCTGCCTACAGCGTTTCCGGAGAGCTCAGAACCGGCGGACTGGTGGGATGGAACAAAGGAAGCATCAGCGGCTGTTATACGACCGGATCCGTGGTCTGCTCCGGTAATTCAGCGGGTGGATTAGTGGGTCAAAACGAAGGCACGATCAGCAATTGCTACTCTCGCGCTACTGTTTCGGGCGTGAACAACGTGGGTGGATTGATCGGTTACCAGAACGAGGGCGGAACCATGAATTGCAGCTTTGCGACAGGAGCGGTGAGCTCCTCCGGAAGCCCGGTTCTGAGGGGCGGATTGTTGGGCGCGTTTGATTCCGGATCCGTCAGCAACTCCTATTGGGATGTCCAGACCACCGGGCAGACTGCTTCCGCGGGTTCAGACAGCAGCTTTGGTAAGACGACCGCTCAAATGCAGATTCAATCCACTTTCAGCGGCTGGGACTTCAGTTCAGTCTGGGTCATCCATCCTGAAGCCAACAACGGATATCCCCAGTTGTTCTGGACCGGGATCCCTGCCGCTCCGAACACTCCCACCAACCCCCGGATCGTGGCTGGATCAACGCCCGGTACGGTTCTGCTCACCTGGGACGACATGCTGGCTCCCTGGTATGGAATCTATACCGGAAGCGATCCCCAAAACCTGAGTTATCTGGGGTGGACAGCTTCCCATAGCCTCAGCCTGCCTTCCGCGGACCGGGGCTTTTATAAAGTCACCGCCGGCAATGGAACCGCTCCGGGAACGCAGCTGAGCAACCCGTAGAGCAGCATGCCAGCTTGATGTAGAGCAGCATGCCGATGCTGCTGAGTTGAGCCGTTAATTCAGCAGGATCAGCATCCTGCTCTACACTGAAAACGAGCGAAACGGAATAAATCTTGCTCCAATGCAATAAATAGTAAGACATCTGCCATTTAGACGGGATTTGGCAAAATAGCCGTTCTCGCCTGAGAAATTTTGTCATTATTAAGGAGATCGATGCCATGCGCGGCTTTGTTGCCTGTGTTGCTTTGTGTTTATGGACTTGTTTGCTCTGCGGTTTGACCATCACCGTGGAGGATTACGGATTTGCGAATGGAAAGATCAGGAATTTCAGCGAAGGACCCTGGTCCGCTTCCGGAACCGACCTCACGGAAGGATCCGGCAAGGTCTGGAGCTTTGCCCTGCCCACAGAGGGCTATATCAACAACAGTTACCACAACGTTTCCAATGTGCCGGGATATCCCGCTGCCAACCGCAGCGCGACCTACAGCCAATTCCTGCTGGGTTATCAGAGCACCGGGACCAACTATTATCAGGTTACGGGTTCGGATATCCTGAGCCTGGGTTATCCCGCTTCGCCAAATCTGGTCTGGAATCCCGCGATACCCATGGGTTTGCCGCACTATCCAGGTAAGACCTGGCATGGCACTCACAGCTGGCAATACGGCACTTACACGGTTGATGGCAAGGTTATCTCCGAGGGTCAGCTCAGCACTCCCCTGGGCTCCTATCCGGCGGTCTGTGTGCGCTATTACTATCAAAACAACGTCAACAACTACTATTTCTACCAATGGGAAACCCGGGAATACGGAATCATGGCATACACAATAACCCTGAATGGTGGAATGCTTTACGTCCTGAATCAGGCAGATCAGAACGTTGCCGTCAATGATCCGGAACTCATCCCTTCCGCTCTGGATTATAGCTATGGACCCAATCCCATTATTCAGGAACTGACAATCACATTAAAGGACGCAAGCTCATCTCCGGTAGAGCTTTCCGTCTATAATATCAAAGGTCAAAGGCTCTTCCACAGGCAATACCTCCGCACCTCAGAGATTGTCTGGGATGGCAAGGATGACGCCTCAAATGAACTTTCAAAAGGAATTTATCTGCTGCGGATCAGCCGGGATGGGAACAGCCGCACAGTGCGAATCCTAAAAGAATGATAACTTAAACAAAGGAGATTCTAATGAACAAAGTATGGCTCTTAGTTTTGCTTGTCGTGCTGTTGCTGATCACATCCTGCGGGATCTGGGACCCCAAATATCCCTCCCTCTGGGAACCCGTGCTCAATCCCACTAAAGACTTTTATCTCCTGATCGGGCACCGGCTCGACGCAAATTCCAGGCAGGAAGACATGTATATGAGTTTATACTGCAAGGTGACGTGCAACAGTGTGAAACTCAATGAGACCAGCTTTAATCCTGGCAGTCCATACTTCGGCAACGACGGATATTACAAGTATGAATTTGAGATTCCGGACGGAGCCTGGTCTGTTCTGGCAGAAAACACTCTGAATTATGAGATCAGTTTCCCGGCTAAGACCGTGGTGAGTACGATTCAGGTTCCGGATCTCTATACAGCGCAATTTCCGGTTTTCAACTCCGCGCAGGACTATCAGCTGAACTGGACCATAGCCACAGATCCGGATTATCAAAGAGTTTCACTCTCGCTCCTGAATGGAGCTGTTCCCAACGTGTATGAAAGCGCGGATTTCTCCGGCTCCGTGCGCAAATACCGCTGGAAAAAGAGCGAGTGGAATCATCTCAGCAGCCCCGGCTATTCCGGAACAACTCTGAAAGCTTACAACTATCAGAAAGCGAATGGCGGCCTGGTTTGGGTGCTGCGGTCTTTGGAAAACGGCCATTCAAAGCAGTCCGGCCTTAGCCCCCGGATCCCCTTTCAGGAGCTGGAACGGCTGCTGCAAAGGGAGCCCTGAACGGCAGATATCCGCATATAGCAAGTGATCTCTATCTGAGCGTCATTCTGCGGCCATAACCAGCAAAAAAGCATGTTTTTCTGTGATTATAAGCACAGAGAAACCGGTAAATCTGTGGTTATGAGCGAAGATTTCTCAGAATTCACGCATACCCCCAAAATTTTTCAGTGCTAGCCTGCAAAGCTTCGTCGTAAGCGTGTTGCAGATGTTTAAGCTGTTGAAAATGTTCGACTAATCTAATACTGGGAAATAT
>JAKLEY010000194.1 GCA_022711455.1 Candidatus Cloacimonadota bacterium | reverse complement strand
AGAGCTAAGACCACAACCAATCCTGAACGGCAATTCGGAGCTCCGCATACCACTTCCAGCAATGAATCTTGATTCAGAAGAGCCGGATCCAGAGGATAGGACCCTGTCTCCAATTTGCAAAGATGCAGATGGTCGCTTTTGGGGACGGGTTCCGCGCTCACGATTCTGGCAGTGATAACTGTTTCCAGCAGGGCTTTCAGTTCGCGGATGGCTTCCACCTCGATTCCCGAAAAAGTGAGAATGTCGGAAAGCTCAGGAATACTTTCGCTAAGTTGCAGATAGTCCTTCAGCCAGTTCAAAGATACGTTCATAAGGAAGCTCCTGTAAATTGAGCCAGCATCCGGATGTCATTTTCGAAGAGGATGCGCATGTCCGGGATATTATACTTCAGCAGGGCAATGCGTTCGATCCCGAGTCCAAAGGCATAGCCGGTGTAGAGCTCGGAGTCGATGCCGACGATGTCCAGAACGTTGGGGTCGATCATTCCGGCGCCGCCCATTTCCAGCCAACCGCTGTGTTTACACATGCGGCAGCCTTTTCCTTTGCAGACCACACAGCTGATATCCATCTCCGCGCTGGGTTCCGTAAAGGGGAAGAAATGCGGGCGGATGCGGGTGCGGACGCCCTTTCCAAACATGAGAGTGGCAAAGTTTTGCAGGGTGTCGGTAAGATCGCTCATCGAGATCCCTCGATCAACCACCAGGGCTTCCACCTGAGTGAAGACGGGGGAGTGGGAGGGATCCGGCTTGTCGTTGCGATAACATCTGCCGGGGGAGATGATCCGGATCGGAGGCTGGTGGCTCTCCATGGTGCGGATCTGCACAGTGGAAGTTTGGGTACGCAGCAGCATGCCGTTATCCAGATAAAAGGTGTCGGCCAGATTGCGGGAAGGGTGATCGGGAGGAGTGTTCAAGGCATCAAAATTATGATATTCATCCTCGATATCGTTGCCCTCGGCGATCTCAAAGCCCATGCTGAGAAAGATGCTTTCCAATTCTCTGCGCACCACGGTGAGCGGGTGCAGAGCGCCTCTCTCACTGTGAATCCCGGGCAGACTCAGATCCAATTGAGGACCCTGGCTCTTCCAGGCGTTTTCTTTGATCGCTTTTTCTGCTGCTGCCAGTTTGTTTTCAATCTCAGCGCGGGCTTCGTTGATAGTGGCTCCAAAAGCTGGCCTTTCCTCTGCCGGAAGCTCGCGCATCCGACTGTAGAGAGTGGACAAAAAGCTCTTTTTGCCCAGAAACTGAGCCCGGGCATTCATGATATCATTGGGATTCTGACAGGCGGAGATGATTGCCGCGGCTTCTGTCAGCACTTCCTTGAGTTCTGTTTGCAAGATTATCCCCTTGTTCCGTTTAATCAGGTCGCGCTCAATCAATGATCAAGAGCAGCCCCATGAACGTAGAGACGCACCTGGATGCGTCTCTACCACTATATTTATCTATGCTTTTACAAGCAGAATTGGCCATTTAAATGGTATCAGACACCCTTGGCGATCTCAACCAGTTTGCTGAAAGCGGCACTGTCGTGCCAGGCCAGGTGGGCCAGGGTCTTACGGTTGATCTCGATATTGGCTTTGTGCAAACCATTGATGAATTTGCTGTAGGACATTTCGTTCAGACGGCAGGCAGCGTTTATGCGGATGATCCAGAGCCGGCGGAACTGTCTCTTTTTCTGTTTGCGGTGAGCAAAAGCGAAGGCCATGCCACGCTCAACGGTCTGGCGGGCAAGGCGATAGGTGTTTCCGCGGGATAAGAAATTACCGCGGGCGGCAAGCAAATATTTCTTTCTTCTGCGATGGGCTGCGACGTTATTAGCACTTCTTGGCATTTTCTATCTCCTTTAGATTCCCAGCATCCGTAAAATCCGCTTTTCGTCAGACTTGCGGACGATGGCGCTGGCACGGAGGTTCCGTTTTAGGGTGGGTGATTTTTTGGTTTTGATATGAGCTGATTTAGCATGATGACGCTTAATCTTACCGGTACCGGTGAGACTAAACCGCTTGGCAGCAGATCTGTTGGTCTTGATCTTTGGCATCTTTATCTCCTTAATTAATTACATTTATAGTGTGGATTCGGGATCACCGCAATATGCGGGATCAGGAATCGCTGCTTTGTTTCTTCTCTAAGACCTCAAGCTGCTCAGCCAGGTCACCCTTGGCTTCTTCAACAGCTTCCACAGCGGCAGGTTCAGGCTTGGTCTCAGCTTTGGCTTCTTTACCCACGATCTTGTCGATATCCTTTTTGGGAGACATGATCATGGAGAGCAGATTGCGATCGCTTACGGGCTCGCTATCCACATCCGCGATGTGCGCCAGATCCAGCTTAAGATTGTCCAAAACACCATAGCCGCGTTCTTTATGGGCCATCTGACGGCCACGGAAACGCACGGTGAATTTGACCTTGTTGTGCTGTTTGAGGAATTTTATGGCATTGTTTTTCTTGAAGTTATAATCATGTTCTTCGGTATTGGGACCGAATTTGATCTCTTTGATCTCCACTTCGTGCTGTTTTTTGCGGGCTTCACGGACTTTCTTTTCCTTTTGGTAATAGTATTTGCTAAAGTCCATCATGCGGGCAACCGGGGGTTCCGCAGTGGGGGAGATCTCGACGAGATCCATTCCGGCTTCTTCGGCGCGCCTGAGAGCTTCCCGGGTCGCGACCACACCAACCATTTTACCTTCAGCATCCAGCAAGCGAACCTGAGGCGCGGTGATCTGATTAATAATTCTTTCTTTCGGCACGACTTCTTTAGTCCTTGCCTTGCCACGTTTTATCCGGATTATAAGAACCTCCTTCTTACCGGAAATGAAAAAGGCGGGTTTCCAAAATCAGGAAATCCGCCTGCTTCATAGTAAATACTATCTATTTTAAAATCATAGCCTTAGCGGCATTCTCAGTCCTAAGGCAGAAGCAAGCAGCTTCATTTGTGACCCATAGTCTGCAAAGCCAGATATTTGTCAATCTTTAATTCCCCGTTTCCGGACTTGGCCAAAGAAACCTTGACAGGGGACAGCCTCTTGGGAATTTGTACGTCAAGATATACAAATGAATGAGGAACAAGTGGAAGAAAATAAAGTAATATACTCGATGTCCGGCATTGGCAAAGTCGTGGATGGAAACCGTCAGATTTTGAAAGATATTTATCTGGGCTACTATTATGGCGCCAAGATCGGGGTCGTGGGTTTGAACGGCTCCGGGAAAAGCACGCTGCTCAAGATCATGGCAGGACTGGATAATGATTATCTGGGCGAGGTTGCCATGGCCAAGGGCTATACCATCGGTTATCTGGAACAGGATCCGACCCTCGATCCGGAGAAATCTGTGCTGGAAACGGTGCAGGAAGCGGTGGCGGAAACTGTTGCCCTCTTAGCCAAATACGAGGAGATCAATCATAGATTTGCGGAGCCCTTGAGCGATGAGGCGATGAACAAACTACTGGATGAACAATCCAAAATTCAGGATAAGCTGGATGCCAGTAATGCCTGGGATCTGGACAGCCGTCTGGATCAGGCAATGGAAGCGCTGCGCTGTCCTCCTCCGGACCTGCAGATCAAGGTCATCTCCGGTGGTGAAAAACGTCGGGTTGCCCTCTGTAAACTGTTGATTCAGGAGCCGGATATTCTGCTGCTGGATGAACCGACCAATCACCTGGACGCGGAACTGATCCTCTGGCTCGAGCATTATTTACAAAACTACAAGGGAACCGTTATCGCCATCACTCATGACCGCTATTTTCTGGATAATGTGGCAGGCTGGATCCTGGAGCTTGACCGCGGAGAGGGCATTCCCTACAAAGG
>JAKLEY010000193.1 GCA_022711455.1 Candidatus Cloacimonadota bacterium | reverse complement strand
AAGCTCTACGGAGCGGAAATGGGCGCGCTGCTCAGTGCTGTCTATACCAATCTGCGGGGCATGCGTCAGATGCTGATCTCAGGAAGCTATACCTGGATCAATCACTATCTGCGTATCTATCTTTCTTACCACAGCTTAGCCGTGAGCGGGAACACCAACTACGCGGACTGGCTGGCTGTTTATCAAAAGGAAAGCATGAGCGATCTGGATGAGGTGCAGCAGTTCATGTTGTGCCAACGCATGTCCCCGGAAGCTGATTATTTCAAACAAATAATTGCCACAGCTGACCTGGGTGACATTCGCTATCTCTATCGTTATGGTGTGTATATCAGTGAACACGATTTTGCCATGGCTGAATTCATGGCCTCTTATCCCGAATCGGAACTGAACTCAATCGCCAAATTCATTGTCCAAAGCTGGGTGGATGGTTTCGTTCGCGCTAAGAAGGACTATAGCAAAAAACGTTATGCAAACCTGATGATACCCTTAGGAATGGAACGACTGGGACGCCTGTTGCTGGCGGAACTGAGCGCTTTGGGAATGGAGGCGATCGTCCCTCTTCCCCATTCCAATGGCATCAACCGTCAATTCAGTTATGACCACCGTTTCGACGGTGCCCTCACCCTTGATCGGGAACGGATGGAAAGGTCACTCGCTGCCTCAGAAAAGGCTATGGAATTGCTCAAGGACCAGATCAGCCTCCAAGCAGGGCCTGTCTATGTGGAACTCTTTGGTGAGATTCCGTTCTCTCCGGAATCAAAATCCACCGCCCTCAAGCTGAGCCCGGAGCAGCAACAGCTTTCCAGGGAACAAAGCGGACGCTATGCTCAAACCTATTACAAATATTATCGCAGAGATGAAGCCAGTTTCACGATCATAGCCTTCCCCTCCCCGGAGATTGGACCGCAATTCCCTGCTATCTTTGCCGATACGCTCAAGATCAATCTTCTGGACAGCATGCGTTACGCGCGCATCCAACAGAACATTATCGATGTATTGGACACCGCAGAGTACGTCCACGTCAAGGGAAAACCCGGAAATGACACCGATATCATGGTTCGGATGCACCCGATCACCGAACCCGAGAAGCAAACGAACTTCGAGAACTGCGTTGCAGATGTCAATATCCCCGTGGGCGAAGTCTTCACCTCCCCCCTCCTGACCGGCACCAACGGGACTCTCCATGTGGAAGATATCTATCTTGGCAATCTGCGCTATTTCAACCTGAAGATCGGGTTCAAGGATGGCTGGGTTGATAGCTATTCCTGTTCAAACTTTGAGGACGCCGATCAGGCTAAAAACTATATCCATGAAAACCTGCTGCTTCCCCACACCACTCTGCCCATCGGTGAATTCGCCATTGGCACAAACACGCTTGCCTATCAAATCGCCAGAAAATACGATATCATGTCTCTACTGCCGATCCTGATCATAGAAAAGATGGGTCCTCACTTTGCCATTGGTGACACCTGTTTCAGTCATGAAGAAGACGCACCCCATCCCAGCTTTATGAATGGCAAAGAAATGATCGCTGT
Organism: Candidatus Cloacimonadota bacterium; assembly: GCA_022711455.1. Taxonomy (GTDB): domain Bacteria; phylum Cloacimonadota; class Cloacimonadia; order Cloacimonadales; family Cloacimonadaceae; genus PHBP01. The sequence goes on along the minus strand of JAKLEY010000193.1, from coordinate 2,321 downwards.
GGACAACGAAAAGTCTTCGACCCGCAATGAAGACCCCATGGGCGCGTACACTCAGAAGCACATGGATATCACCCTGCCCTACGAAATGCTGGAATCCATCACCGCTATCAGTCCGGATGGCACGAAGACCGATGTGATCCGCAACGGCAGGTTTGTGATCCCCGGCACGGAAGAACTTAACATCCCCCTGGATCAGCTGAGCTGATCTCCGGTTTAAGAGGTAGAATGAAAATGAAGAAATTCATTATTTTAGCCGTGTGCCTAAGCATCTCTGGTCTGGCGCTCGGAATCAGCCTGCAGGAGAGCCTGGAGCTCGCAAAACAAGGTAACAAAGAACTGCTGAAGGCCAAAGAAGATATCTATAAGGCAGACGCAACCTACAAGGATGTGCGTGGCAACCTTCTACCCCAGTTATCTTTACAGGGGGGATACAGCCTCAGCAAGACCTATCTGCCAGATGCCGCAACAGCTCCAGCGTATGATTTCACGACCGGATTGGACGCCCTGGCCTCTGATAATGATGAGTATCTGGCGCAATCCCTGAACGGTCTCGTCAGTGCCTTCAGTCCGTCCAGCCCTGTCAAGGAAGGCTCTCTGGCCATGCAACTGAAGTTTCAGCAAGTGCTCTTTATGGGTGCAAAACTGATCAACGGTGTGAAGGCTGTCGATCGTTACCGCAGCATTCAAAAGCTGCGCTACAACCTTGTAGAGAATGAGATCGTGGTGAGCACCACTGATCTATTCTACCAGTGCCTGCTGGCTCAGAAACTCGTAACTGTCCAGGAAGAAGCCATGGCTATTGCAAACAGGCATCTGAGCCGGGTTGAGCTCTTCTGGAGTGAAGGTCAGGTCTCTGAGTTTGACGTCCTGAGAGCCAGGCTGGAAGTCGCAAAACTGCAGCCCCAATTGATCCAGAGCAGAAACAACTATGATCTGGCACTATCTGCTTTCAGAAAACAGATCGGAACCTCTGATATCACAGTGGTCCCTGAGGGAGAGTTCATCCTCCCTCAGGAGCTTGCGCTTACAGAAACCGAGGCTGTTGATGAGGGTCTGCGCAACAGGCTGGAACTGAAACTGGCCTCGATCAACACTGAGATCCAGGGAATCAGATACAAAGCAGAAAAGGGAAACTACCTGCCAAATATTGCTCTCACAGCGGATGCTTCTCTATACACCGCGGCAGATGAATATAAGATCGAAGGTGATGACTTCGGAACCAGCTACAGCGTTGGTATTGGGTTCTCGCTTCCATTGTTCACAGGCTTTTCTAACAGTTCAAAAAAGGCTTTTGCAAGACATGATCACGTTTTGGCACAGATCCAGGAGCAGGATTACCGGGAGCTGATCGCTCTGGAGATCAAACAGAATTTCCAGAACTTGCACTACGCTTACGAAACCTATAAAGTGCAGGCGGAAAACATTAAACTGGCAGAACGTAACCTCCAGCTGGCACAAGTTCGTTTCGAGAATCAAGTTGGAATCCAGCTGGAAGTTTTCGATGCCCAGATCATGCTGTCAGCATTGAAATTGGAATACTTTAACACCATATTCCAGGTGATTTCTGCCGAGCGCAAACTCAGCAAATCCCTGGGGCACAATCTTTGACATGGAGACATCTGTAATGAAGAAAATAATAAGCCTTAGCCTCATTCTCTGCCTGCTTATTCTTGCTGCCTGCGGCAAGAAGAAAGAAGCCGGCAAAAACATCGAGCAACTGCAAAAAGAACAGGGTATACCGGTGCGTACAGCCACCCTGGAACCTGTCACCTTCAGCCAGGAACTCTCTTATAATGCCACTCTCAGTGGCGCTGAGGAAGCCGATGCCATGGCGTTGATGTCGGATGTTATACTCAAGATCAATGCCAAAGTAGGCGACAGAGTCAGCAGGGGGCAGACCATTGTTGTCTTCCCGAGAACAGCTCTGGAAGCCAGAAATGATCAAGCTCAGGCTGCCTATGATGCGGCCAGGCTTGCTTATGACAGAATGAGACGTCTGGTCGCGCAAGGGGCCATCTCTCAGCAGGATATGGACAACGTTGAGACTCAGTACAAGATGGCTCAATCAACTCTGGATTCATCAAATCAGATGATAAATATAGCAGCCCCGATCAGCGGTGTGATCACCAAGATCATGGTGAATCAGGGAGATCGCAGCTTTCCCGGGCAAGCTTTGTTCACAGTGTCAAGCGCGTCAGCCCTCAAGGCTATCCTGAATGTTCCGGAGCTTGATGTGAAGCGAGTCCGCAAGGGTATGGCAGCTGTTGCCGTCTGGAGTGATGAGACCCTGAACGGCAGAGTCAGCTCGGTGGCTTTGGGGA
>JAKLEY010000192.1 GCA_022711455.1 Candidatus Cloacimonadota bacterium | reverse complement strand
TTTTGGAGTCAAATTCCAGATTCAGTCTTTCCGTGGGGTAATAAGGAGTGAGCTCATCGAATAAACGCAAGTCCTGCATGCAGTTCGGAGGAAGATTGTTGATCGATTCAACTCTCAACAGCGCGTAATATTTTTCTCCTTCTTTGGGAGAACGCACCGGTCCGGAAACCATGTGACCGGTCTTGAGGCCGAATCTGCGCACCTGAGTGAGAGAGACATAGACGTCGTCGCGTCCGGGATTATAGTTGTTTTGGGGAAAGCGGAGGAAACCGAAACCATCGTCCATGATCTCGAGGCATCCGGTCACGAAGGTCAAGCCTTCTTGCAGGGCTTTCATTTCCAGGATCTTAAAGATCAGTTCCATCCGTTTCAGCTGGGTATATCCGGGAATTCCAGCTTTTTTAGCCACCCGGTTTAACTGGACGGAAGTGAGTTCGAATAAATTATCTTCAGCTTGCATTTTATTGTCTCCTTACGATTTAAAACCTATGATCATGACTCGGCAGGCACCGGCACAACCGGTCTCGTTGATACGCCGGATCAGGGATTTTCCCTCTTCAGCGAGATGAGCACTGTCCGGAATAGTCTCCAGACGTGTAAGTGTGTCATTGCAATTTCGGATGAGAGTCTCACAATTACGGTTGGTTTTGGGGTTGTCGACCGGAATATAGTAATCGTAGAGCTCTGTTTTCTTGAGTTTCAGTTTTTTGAACAGTGCAATGATCTCGTCTTTATTATAGGTCTCCCGGTGGAATATACCGGTCAGCCTGTCTATGTTTGCGATCCAGTGGTGGATTTGGATATGTGTTTGTTGGGCTTCGCTTTGAGCTCCATCTTTGTACATCTCGGTCAGGATCATCCTGCCTCCGGGTTTGAGCACCCTGAGCAGTTCGAAGAATATCTGATCCGGATTTTCCAGATGATGCAGAGAATTGGCCATAGTGATGGTGTCAAAGCTCTCGTCCTGAAAATCCAGAGCTTCAAGATTCATTTTGTAGATTTCGATATCGTTTTCCGGGAAGAGTTTCTGCGCGTAGTCGACGCTCTTATCAGAATTATCGATTCCGATGATCTGGGAGTAGCTTTTAAAATTGGACTTGATGATATTGATGAATTCCCCGCGTCCGGTTGCAGCGTCCAAAACTTGACCTGCATCGATGAGAGCCAGTTTGCTGTAAATGTCCTTCATGAGTATATTCCCCGCTGATTGTTATGGTTGAAGCCGGAGGCTAAAATTGAAAACCCAAAGCTTGTCGACAATAAAAGATGACAAGCACAAAACACACATCAAGCATTTTCAGGGATATGAATTTAGTCAAGCTATTTTTTCGCCATCTGTACGGGCGCTCGCCGTAGCGCCCTTTTGGTGGTGATATCTCACTCCTCAGGCACGCTCCAGGCACGCTGCAGGCACGGTTGTGCGGCGAGCATGCCTGAGGCGTGCCTGCAGCTTGCCTGAACGTCTGCACAAAGCTTTGGAAAGGGGGCGTCACTCCCACTCGATGGTGGAAGGGGGTTTGGAGCTAATGTCATAGACCACGCGGTTGATGCCTTTCACTTCGTTACTGATCCGGCTGGAAACCCGTTTCAGGAAATCAAAGGGCAGCTCGGTCCAATCTGCTGTCATCCCGTCAACACTGTCCACAGCTCTGAGGGCGCAGACATAGTCATAGCTGCGTTCGTCTCCCATCACGCCCACGGACTGGATGGGGAGCAGCACTGCAAATGCTTGCCAGGTATGCTGATACAACCCGGAGGATCTCAGCTCGGAGATAAAAACTTCGTCTATTGCCTGCAGGAGCTTGATCTTGGAGCGCGTGACGTCTCCCAGAATGCGAACTCCCAAGCCCGGTCCCGGGAAGGGATGCCGCATCACCAGTTCAGCAGGTAAACCCAAGGCGCGGCCAACTTCTCGAACCTCATCTTTAAAAAGCTCGCGCAGTGGTTCAACCAGTTTCAAATTCATTTTTTCAGGCAGCCCTCCCACGTTATGATGGGATTTTATGGTGGCAGAGGGACCCTTGAAAGACACGCTTTCGATCACGTCCGGATACAGAGTTCCCTGAGCCAGCCAGTGCGCATCAGGATAGCTGCGGGCTTCCCGCTCAAAGACTTCTATGAAAGTAGCTCCAATGATCTTCCGCTTTTGTTCAGGGTCTGAGATTCCTGCCAGCCGGTCTATAAAGCTGTCTGAGGCTTCTACGAATTTGATCTCAAAACCCGGCAGGGCAGAGAACATCTCCCGAACGCGCTGAGCTTCCTGATAACGCATCAGACCGTTATCTACAAAGATCGGGATCAGCTGTTTGCCAATGGCTTTGTAAAGCAGGGCTGCTGCCACAGAGGAATCGACGCCACCGCTTAAACCCAGGATCACAGTGTCCGTTCCCACTTGCTTTCTGATCTTGCTGATGCTCTCTTCCACAAAGGAAACGGGGGTCCAGTCGGGCTTCAATCCCGCAATTGAGATCAGGAAATTTGCCAGCAATTGAGTCCCACAGGGGCTGTTCACAACCTCCGGATGGAATTGTAAAGCAAAGATGGGCAGATTTTTATGCCTGATGGCAGCATGGGTGGAATTGGCAGTGGTGGCAATTGTGAGCAACTCTTCGGAGAGCGAGGACACGGAATCGCCGTGGCTCATCCAAACCTGTTCGACCGGCTTCAAGCCTTTGAAGAGCAATTCACGGGGATTTAATTCCAGCTCCGCGTAACCGTATTCTTTTCTCTCAGCAGGGCTTACGCGGCCTCCAAAGTGATCCGCGATCAGTTGCATACCATAACAAACCCCAAGAATCGGCAGATTCAATTCCCAGATGTAGGGATCCGGATGCGGAGCCTGGTCCTGAGTGAGGCTGGCAGGACTTCCGGAGAGAATGATCACTGCCGGATCAAGCTGTTGGAGCTGTGCTCTGCTCAGATTATAAGGGTGAATTTCGCAGTAGATATTCAGACCGCGGATGCTGCGGGCAATGAGCTGAGTGTATTGGGAACCGAAATCCAGGATCAGGGCTAATTGATGGGCCATTTCTTCTCCTAACTGATAAAGGGATTATTTTGCTTTTCCATTCCGATCGCGGTGCGGGGTCCATGCCCCGGATAAACAACCGTGTCATCTGCTAAAGTGAAGAGCTTTGTCTTGATGGAATGGATGATCTGAGCATGATCACCACCCGGGAAATCCGTGCGGCCGATACTCTGTTCAAACAAAGTGTCCCCGCTGATCAGGAGCTTATCTGCCAGGAGGCAGATCCCTCCTTTGGTGTGCCCGGGAGTGTGGATGATATGGATCGTAAAGTTCCCCAGAGGCAGGCTATCACCATCATTCAGCAGCAGATCTGCCTGGTGTGCGGGAATGGGGGAATCCATATAGACACTGAGGTTTTTCCTGTTATCGGGAAGCATTGCCGCGTCGTCTGCGTGGATAGCCAGTTTGGCTTGCAAGCGGCTGCGAAACCAGTCGTTTCCGCCGATGTGATCTCCGTGGCCATGAGTGTTAACAATGTAAGCTATGGACAGACCCAGCTCCCGGATGTCGCTTAAAAGCTCTTCGGAGGGGGCAGAGGGATCGATCAACACTCCGGTTTTGGTCTCGTCATCGAAGAGCAGCCAGGTGTTGGTCTGGAAATATTCCAGCAGGATATATTGTTTGATCTGTAACATTAGTCCTCGTTTAGTATGTACGGGCGCTCGCCGTAACGCCCTTCCCAGGTATATATCAATTCATACATAGGCGGTACGGCGACCGCCTGTACAACCTTATTCTTTTTCATTGGGGGGTGGACGGGAGCCCCATACTCTGATCGATGGAGATAAGATAGTCGTTTAAACGAGTCGGCTCCAGTTTTTTTGCTCTGATC
>JAKLEY010000191.1 GCA_022711455.1 Candidatus Cloacimonadota bacterium | reverse complement strand
GCCACCCGGTATTGCAGGGCAAAAGTCCCCGTGTCCCGGAAGCCATTATTAAACTTGCGGATGTAATCAAAGCCCAGAGAAGGCTTTTGCATCGCGTCCTTCTGATGATTGGAATACCAAACGGGAGCGTCTGCAAGGCTTGACCAGCCTCCCACCGCCTGTGCTTCCAGAAACAGCAGTTGCTGAGTGTCTGCCCGTAATCCCCCGCTGAGTTGGATTGCCAGCAGCAGGATCAGGACACGAAGCCCCGAGCTAAGACTTAGCTCACTAAGTAGCTTTTTCATGACTGTCTTCTTTAGCTGATCCCGGGCTTAGATCTTCAGCTGGATATAACCGGTATAGATATTGGTCTTGCCCTGATTGAACTTCAGCTCCAGTTCCCAATCGCCCAGCATCATGAAATTGACCGGCATCACATAGGCTTTGTTTTTATTCAGCTTCATGGGCTGGTGCCCGGTGTCGTGCGAGCCCCGCATGGATGGCATATAGGAGTTTACGCTGACGTTGAGTGCATTGGAAAGCTTATTGTCCTTGTTATACAGCTCCACGATCAGAAGCTTGGTGCCGATCTTGGGCTTGGACTGCCAGCGGAATTTGACGGAATAGTCATTATTGAGCTTATAGGCCTTGCCGGCGTTGGCAAAAATATATTTTTGGGTCTTGGCGTTTGACATCTCGGTCTGAGGCGCGCCATTTCCGGTGGGATGATTGTTGCAGTTTCCGCATTGGGCATAGATCGCCAGCGGCAGCAAAGCTATCAGCAGAATGGTTAAGATAAGGTTCTTCATGGTTTCTCCTGTCTATTTCAGCATCTTTTTTACGGTTTCTTTGAGTTCGTTCATCACCTCGTCCTGACCCGAGTGAATCTGCTCCAGTATGCAGGAATTGAGGTGGGCTTCAAACAGCTGTTGGGAAACGGAACTAAGCGCGCTTTTGACCGCGGCGATCTGGGTGAGCACGTCATCGCAATAATTATCTTCGTTGATCATCTTCTGAATTCCGCGCACCTGACCTTCGATCCGGCTCATGCGGTTGCTCAGTTTCTTCTTGAACTCATCCGAATGATGAGCCTTACGCGTGTTACAACAGCTTTTATTCATGTTTGATACATCCTGTTTCGATATACCCCTGGGGGGTATTTATATGAATAGCGGATTTTGAGCCAAAAGCAAGAATAAATTTAGTGTCGAGTAACGAGAGCGCACGCTCTTGTCCTCGTCACTTGTCACTTTGATAAAACACAGAGGCACAGAGACACAGAGAGAAGAAGAAAGGAAGCTGCGCCAGCGCAGCATAAATCTTAAATTTTAAATCTTAAATGTCTGAGCCGGCGCAGCTTAATTCTTAATTCTTAATTTTTAATTGGTATCAGAGTCCCCGTTCCAAATCAGCTATCAGATCATCCACGTTCTCGATGCCAACGGAATAGCGCACCAGATCATCCGTGATCCCGGCTGCAAGTTTGGCTTCAGAGGATACCTTGGCATGGGTCATGGAAGCCGGGTGTTGGATCAGGGTTTCCACCCCACCCAAAGATACGGCCAGCACTGCCAGTTTGACGGAGTCCATCAGCTTCTTGCCAGCTGCCAATCCGCCTTTGAGGCCAAAGGAGATCATGGCTCCGGGTCCGCTTTGTTGCCTTTGCGCGATCTCGTATTGAGGATGGGATTTTAAGCCGGGATAGCGCACCCAGGCCACAGCAGGATGAGCTTCCAGCCACTCTGCGATGATCTGGGAATTGGCCTGCGCTTTTTCCATGCGCAGAGACAGGGTCTTCAAGCCCCGGATCACAAGCCAGGCCTGATGCGGATCCATATTCGGACCCATCGAGGTCATCACGTTATAGAGCAGTTTGTGATCCTCGGCAGTCTTGGTGACGATCACTCCTCCCACCACATCCGCGTGTCCGTTGATGAATTTGGTGACGGAATGCAGCACGATATCGGCTCCCAAAGCCAGGGGCTGTTGCAGATAGGGCGAGCAGAAAGTGTTATCCACCACCAGCTTGATTCCATGTTTGGCAGCTACTACAGCACAGTCTGCAATATCCGTGATGCTGATCGTGGGATTGGCAGGGGTCTCAATATAGATCAATTTGGTATTGGGCCGGATCGCGGCTTCCACCAAGGCTAAATTGCTGCTATCCACAAAAGTGGACTGCACTCCGAAGCGTGAGAAATGCTTTTCCAACACACTGCGGGAGGCTCCGTAAACGGCATCCGTGGAGACGATGTGGCTTCCGGCACTGAGGAATGCCATGTACACAGAGGTCACCGCGCCCATTCCGCTCCCGCAGGCAATGCCTCCAAAGCCTCCTTCCAACGCAGCTACAGCGTTTTCGAGATGACGAACCGTGGGGTTTCCCAAGCGGGTGTAAATATAGCCCGCGTTTTCTCCCGCAAAGCAGGCTGCACCGTCATCGGCGTCCTCAAAGGCAAAGGTGGAGGTCTGATAGATGGGTGGATTCACTGCTTTCAGATGGTCATGCTGATGTCCGGCATGGACCTGAAGAGTGTCGAAATGCTTATCTTGATTCATGTTATCCTCATTTGATGTTTTTTTGTCAGGCTGGATTTGGGGGTGATTCTGTCAATGCTTTCTTTCAGGGGTGAAGGGGTGAAGGGGTGCAGTGTACGGGCGCTCGCCGTAGCGCCGTTGTCGTAGAGGGGTTCAGGGATTCAGGGGTTCAGGGGTTTAGTCTTTTGAAGCACTGGGTGCCTCGCGCGAACCCCGGAGGGGTGAAAACTTCATAGCCTGGGGTGGAGCGGAGCGGAACCCCAGGGCCACGCAATGTGATATTTCCAAACCCCGGATGGGGTGACACCAATAATACACATGGGGTAGATTGTATTTCTTACAGCAGGTTTTGGTGTCACCCCCTCCAGGGGTTCGCGGGTGGTTTGGGGTCGCACCCCGGGCTATGACGGTTCCACCCCTCCGGGGTTCGCGAGATGCACCCTGTGTTTATATGACTAAACCCCTGCACCCCTGCACCCCAAATTTCCCTTGACTTCAAACCACTTCACAATAGCATTAGCAAAGAGGTGTATCATGTTCTTATATAAACTCTTACTGCTGATCTGTGCCTGCCTGCTGGTGCTGCCGGCAGCCTGTTCCAACCGCAAAGCAGAGCCTATGGAAACTGAGGCAGATTCCATTGCCGCGATCGTGTATTTCTCCAAAACCATTAGTCCGGAAGCGGTGGAATTGCTCTATGGCAAACTGGAAACTCAGTTGCAGGGTAAGATCGCCATCAAACTGCATTTCGGAGAGGAAGGCAATGCCAATCTCCTCGATCCGGGGCTGATCAAAACTCTCTGCCAGAGGCTTAATGCCACTTTGGTGGAGACCAACGTGCTCTATGGCAAACAGCGGGGGGAAACCGCTTCCCATATAGCTTTGGCCAAGCGGCACGGCTTCGATTTTGCGCCTATCGACATCCTGGACAGCGAAGGCAACCTTTCCTATTCCGCCAAGGGCAAACACTTCAGTAAAGTATACACCGGCAGTCACTTCCCAAATTACGACGGCTATCTGATCTACTCCCATTTCAAAGGACACGGCATGGCAGGATTTGGCGGAGCGATCAAAAATATCTCCATGGGCCTGGCCAGTAAGGAAGGTAAACGCTTTCTGCACAGCGGAAAATACCCCATTTATGACGAAAGCAAATGCATTGATTGCAAGCTCTGCGTGGAAAACTGCCCCGTCGATGCCATCACCCTCAAACCCGTGAATATCACCCATTTGAACTGCATCGCTTGCGGGAAATGCGTCTCCGTCTGTCCTCAAAAAGTCTATTCCATCCCAGAGGGATCCCAGGACGGCTTTATGGAACGCCTGGTGGAGTATGCCAAGGTCCTGAGTGA
>JAKLEY010000190.1 GCA_022711455.1 Candidatus Cloacimonadota bacterium | reverse complement strand
TATCCCGGATTTCCACAACCCTGCCGGAATCTCCATGAGCCTCAAACGCAGAAAGGATCTGATAGATTATTGTCTGGCTGAAAACATCCTGATTCTGGAAGATAACCCCTACAGCCGTCTGCGTCTGAGCGGGAATCCAGTCCCCACTTTGTATCACCTTGCCAAGCATGATTACCACAACAAAGACCTGGTCACGGAGATCGTGTCTTTCTCCAAGATTCTGGGACCCGGTATGCGAATGGCCTTTGCCAAAGGTAACGCGGAAATCATCAACCGGATGTGCTCCTGGCAGCAGAAAGTGAATGTGTCTCCGGATTGCGTAACCGAAAGAGTGGTTGCCCGCTTCCTCGAAAAAGGCTTCATGAACAGCCATATAACAACGATCTGTGACTTTTACAAACCCTATCTGCATAAGATGCTGGATTGTCTGGAGCGTGAAATGCCGGATTGGGTCAGCTGGACCAAGCCCGAAGGTGGTATCTTCATCTGGATGTGGCTGCCTGAAAATATGAACGCGGATGAGCTCTTTGAAAAAGCCAAAGATCACAAAGTCACCTTTATCCCCGGTTCAAAATTCTATCCCAGCGGACAAGAGGTCTACAACTGCCTGCGCCTCAATTTCTCCTACAGCACTCTGGAACAGATCGAGACCGGAATCAGACGGCTGGGTGAACTGATCAAAGCACAGAAAGCTTGACAGACTCTGCGGAATAGATTATACTGTCTATAAATATGACTATGGAAGTCCCCGGTAGCCAAGCTTATGGGGGCTTTCAATCAACTGCCCAAGGAACAAGGAGTTACGATGAAAAAGCTGATCTTGGCTACCGTTTTGGTACTACTGGCGGCGTATCCGCTATTGGCTCAGATAGATTTCCCCAAGCCCAATCTGAATCCCTTTAAAGGGAGCAGTCTGCTCAAATCAAACAAGCTCTCGATGTCCCATTCCATGGGCTTCGAAGCCGGTACTGCGTCAGGTGGAAATGGCTACTATCTCTCCCGCTACACCAATCACATAGCCTACAGTTTCAATCCTAAGCTCAAGCTGGATCTGGACCTGAATTTCATCAATTTCGGCAGTGCTTCAACTGCCAGGGGAATCAGTTTTAATCAGGATAACAGCAGCAGAATTCTGCCTGAATTCTCGCTGAATTATAAGCCCTCCGATTCCGTTTCCTTTGAACTGCATTACAGACAAGCCCCCTCAAGCCTGTATCAGTATTCAAACCGTCTTTGGGCTGCCATGTGGGGTCAGGAGTAGAGAACTGGAACTGATCATAGTAGCATTGTTAGCTGTTCTGGGGGCCTCTCTGGGCAGCTTTTTTAACGTCCTGATTGACCGTCTGCCCCGCAAGGCCTCGATCATCAAGCCTCCTTCAAGCTGCAGTGATTGCGGCTACCGGATTCCTGTCTGGCTCAATATCCCCATCTTCAGCTACATCTTTATCAAAGGCAGATGCAGCAAATGCGGAGCCACGATCCACTGGCATCATCTGGTAGTCGAGATCATCACTCCTCTGCTCTTCATAGCCCTGTTTTACAAGTATGGTCTCACCTCCATCCTGTTCTACAAATATCTGGTCCTGATATCTTTCCTGATCCCGATCTTCTTTATAGACGCGTTGAAGCAATTGATCCTGCATGTCACATCGATCCCACTGATCTTTGTGGGGCTGATCTTTGCGCTGCTTCCGGGAACCGATGTTCCGATCGCCAACGCTCTGGCAACAGCTGCTTTCATCTTCTGTTTTCTGCTGCTTCTGGCGTGGAGTTTTGGCAAGATACGCAAAAAAGATGGTCTGGGCGGTGGTGATATCTGGCTTTTGACCGGTATTTCAACCTTCTTCGGTTACACCGGAATACCGCTGATCCTGATCTTTGCCTGCGTTTTTGCGATAGCGTATTATATCGTGTTCATTCGCCAAAAAGAGAGACCCTTTGTCTTTGGTCCTTTTATAGTGAGCGCTACCGTGATCTGGATATTCCTGTCGGAGTTCATCTTAAACAAGTGGCTGGGCTGATTTTAGTTTCTGAGATCCCGGATTTGGGACAGACACATAAAGGTCGCATTCTGCGGCCTTTATCTTTAGCCGCATGCACGCCCCCGGCACGCTTCAGGCATAACCGTGCCTGCAGCATGCCTGTAGCATGCCTGTAGCATGTCTGCAGCATACAGCAAGCTTTAGGTCACCCCCGGGGCTGAGCATTGATTTGAGATTGACTATTAGAAGAGGACTTTTACCAGGAGTTCAGGTTCCAGACGGAAGGGTGAGCCCTTTCCCTCAAAGAAATGGTGAGCCTGGATCATGTGCAGATTGAGCGATGACCACCTGATCGTGATACCCAGATTGGTATTGGTGAGGACAGTCACTGCTTTGCGATAGCCACCGGGATGGCTGAAGGGACAGGGCAGTTTTCCACGCACCACATCGGTTTCGACCCGGTAGATATCATCAACGCTGATCTCTTCTTCAAACGAATCAAAGGATAGATCCGTGAAATACTGCATTCTCTGAGCGATCTCTTCCGGGGTTTTCCCCAGCTGTGCCAAGGTCTGTTCGTCCTCTGCAATGATCTCATGAAAGTGTCTGGGATCATCACCCAGAAAGCCACTGAGGGTTAGCACCCCTGCCTGCATTCGCCGGGAAATTTTTAATTCGAGCGGAGTTTCTTTCATATCATCATCCAAAACTGTCAAAATAGATCTTGTCGGCGGGAATGCCGTGTTCGATCAGGGACTTTGTGACCGCGTTGATCATACCCGGGCTTCCGCAAAGATAGGCTTCCGTGTTTTTAGGATCACGGATGGCATCCTTAAAATAGGGCATCACGAAACCGGTCTTGCCCTGCCAATTCTCTTCAGGAGCAGAGTGCGAGAGCACCGGCACATAGCTGAAATCAGCCAGGCTTTGTTCAAAATGTTGCATATATTCAGTCAAATAGAGGTCTTTGGTAGTTCTGGCACCAAAGAAATAGGTGGCTTTGCGCGGGATGCCTTTCACTTCCATATCTTCCAGAATGGACTTGATCGGAGCCTTTCCGGATCCGCCTGCCACAAAGATGATATCCGCTTCCGTGTCCCTCAAAAAGAAGTCACCGTAAGGTCCCGTGAGAAAGACTTCCTCGTTCAGTTGCAAGTGTTTATGCACCCAGGTCGTACATATACCTTCAGGAACCAGACGGATAATGAGCTGAAGCTTGTGTTCATCCTTGGGTCCGGAAGATATGGAATAGGCGCGCACCACTTTTTGCTTCATCCCGGGATATGGCTTGGTCTCCAACTGCATGTATTGTCCGGCTTTAAAACTGATCGTGTCCGGCTCCAGCAATTGGAAGGTGATCCCCTTGGTATCGTAGGTATAGTCCACGATCTCGGCAATTGTTGCCTTGAATTTGCGTATATTGAAGATAGACTCGGGAATCTGGATGCGGATATCGGATTTAAGCTTCACCTGGCAGGCGAGGCGGATATTATCGGCAAGTTCAGCCTTGCTGAGCAGAGGCTTTTCGGTTGGTAAAAGCGGGCCTCCACCCTCTGTGATCTTACACTTGCAGGCTCCGCAGCTTCCCCTTCCTCCACAGGCAGAGGGAATGAAGATCTGTTGATCGCCGAGTGAGTTGAGCAGGCTGTTTCCACCCTTGACTGTCAGCTCACGCTTGCCGTTGATATCGATCTTAAAATCACCATAGTTTGAAAAGAGCTTCTGGGCGATCACCAGCAACAGGGCGAAGCCTCCGCAGATCGCGGTCAGAACAGTCACGTCCTTAAGGATTAAATTAAGCATCCTAACCCCTATTGAACCGAAACAATGCCGGAAAACCCGACAAAGCCCAAAGCCATGATTCCGGTGATGATGAGGCTGATCCCGGCACCCTGAAGACCATT
>JAKLEY010000019.1 GCA_022711455.1 Candidatus Cloacimonadota bacterium | reverse complement strand
GACGAGAACAAACTGGCAAGAGGCAAGCAATTCTTTGCTCTGGGGATCTTTAGCGTGAGCAGGGATGGCAACTTGCTGGCATACTCGGTGGATAGCAAGGGTGACGAGAATTATCAATTGTTCATCAAGGACCTGAGCAGCGGGAAGACCATAACCACAGGCCTCACCGGGCTCTCAGAAGCTATCTGGAAAGCAGATTCACGCACTTTGCTGCTCACCAGGATCAATGAGCGGTACCAAACAGACACGGTCTGGTCTTACGATCTTGAAAGCGGAAAAGCAGAGCTGCTCCATCAAGAACAGGATCCGGCCTGGGATTTGGGTTTGTACCTGGGTTGCAGCAGGGAAATGGTCTTTTTGCTTTCGAGCAGTAAAAACGCCACGGAGGCATTCTTCATGGACATTTCGTATCCATCGAATACCTGGCAGCTGCTGGCAGGAAGGAGTCCTGACCACATCTATTATCCGGATTTCTATGCGGGATGTTTTTATATCCAGTCCAATCTCCAGAATCCTGATTTCAGCATCTATACAGCGGACAAGCACAGCTTTGAACCTTCAGCCTGGAAAATGATTGTTCCGGGCTCACCGGGATCACCTCTCAGCTCCTTTCAGATCAATGAACACGCCATCGTCGTGATAGCCAGACATCAGGGTTTCGAGCGTCTGGAACTGTGGGACAGGCAGGGCGGAGGATTTCTCTATACGTTGGATCAGGAAGACAGAGTCAACCTGGGTTTCTGGGAGACCAGCCAGCCCGCCGCGGACTGGTTTTACTACAGTCTGGAAAGCGAATTGCACCCCTATTCCATCTATCAACATAGTTTCAGCAGCCGCTGCGACAGCCTGGTATATCAATACCCTCTGCCAGCGGCAATTCATCCTGAGCGGTATCAGACGGAGCTGATCATGGTGCAAACTGCTGATGGGGTCCAGATCCCGCTCAGCCTGATCTATGCGAAGACTTTAGACCGCAAGCAGCCCCAAGCCACGCTGCTCTACGGATACGGAGCTTATGGTGATGTGGAGGATCCATACTTCAGTTCGTCGATTTTTCCGCTTCTGGACAGGGGTCTGATCTATGCGGTTGCCAATATCCGCGGAGGCGGGGAATTTGGGAAACAATGGTATGACGGGGGCAGATTGATGAGTAAACAGAACAGCTTCACCGATTTCGTAGCCTGCATCGATTACCTGCTGGAGCAGGGGATCAGTTCGAGAGAGAAACTGGCGATTCAGGGAGGGAGCGCGGGAGGTTTGCTGATCGGCTCTGTGCTCAATCTGGCCTGGGATCGGATCAAACTTGCCGTTTTGGATGTGCCCTTTGTGGATCCGGTCAACACCATGCTCGATCCCAGTCTTCCCCTCACTATTCAGGAATATGAAGAATGGGGCAACCCCGCTCTGCCGGAGGTATTTAGCTACATCCTCAGCTACAGTCCCTATGATAACATCAAATCCGTAAATTATCCCACAACCCTGATCAGCAGCGCGCTCAACGATAGCAGAGTGGGCTATTGGGAAGGACTGAAGTTTGCCCAAAAGTTGCGCAGTCTCAGCAGCGGCTCTGCTCCTGTCATCTTCAGACTGCTCAAGGAAGGTCACACCGGCAGCACCAACCGCTTTGCCAGCTTGTTGGAATACGCTGAGACCATGGCTTTTGTTCTGCATGAATTGGGCTTGTAGGATTACAGATTGATACCGAAGGGGTGGAGGTTTGCAGGGGTGCAGGGGTGCAGTCGAGCCGCTCCGAAGCCTGTATGCGATTTGTCCACTTCGTCGACTTTGTCCTTTAAGTCCGTCTTGATCATACCGCTGACTAACCGCTATCATACCGCTGACTAACCGCTATCATACCGCTTGCCGAACTGAGATGACAGGGGTGGGCAAGGGAAGTGATATCGACAGGGAGGGGATATAATTTCCAGCGTGTACAAATCGTATCCCGGCTTCGCATTGAGAAGACTACACCCCTGCACCCCTGCAACCCTTCACCCCTACAAAAAAGAACGCCGGAACCAAAGCTCCGGCGCGTGTATCAATGGGATAGGGATTTAGAATTTGTAGGTGAGGCCAAGGTTTCCGCTGATCACGTTGGCATTATAGGTGCCGGTCATGTTATCCGCGGATTGAGTTTCGATCTTCCGTTCCTGGAAGAGATTGACCTGGCCGTTGAGGTCGAGGGTCAGAGGACCAAAGACTCTGCCATAACCAAGGTTGAGGCTGAGCTTGTTGTTGATATCCGGGAAGGTGGGGCTGAGGGTTTCATCCGGAATAGCGGATTGCTCGAAATACATACCGGCTCTGAGAGCGTTCACACCCATCCAGTATTCGGTTCCGAGGCTCACGCGGGAGGTATCTTTCCAGCTGAAATTGAGCTCGGTTTCTTCGATCTTGCTGGTCATGATCATGATCGAATCGTCCATGGTGATGGTGGCTTTGTCCAGCCCGCTCCACAAGGTGTAGGCATAATCCAGGTTCAGGGCCCAGTTGGGCTTGATCTTATAGCTGAAGCCGACAGCCAGTTCACCCGGAAGATTGATCTCGGTCTTGATATCGTCCGTTCCACCGGATTTGATAGGATCGGGAGAGCCCATCATGCCGCTAACGGCGCTGTTGAGCCACAAATAGAGCTCAGCTTCGCCATCCATGTAGAGCTTGCTGGGAGTCTTGCCGGTGAGACCGATCGAGAGAGCCGGGGTGGCCTTGTAAAGCAGACCCAGATTGGCTCCGATGCCGATCCCGGTGCCGTCCAGATTGATGGTCATGGGTGAATACCAGGGATTCATTGTGTTCAGCGGTGCGGGGAGGGTGAAGGGTTTGATCTTTTGGATCTCGACCATGCCGTACATCAGGCTGATTCCCAGGCCGGCAGAGAGTTTCGGGGTGATCTGGTAAGCCACGGTGGGATGCGCGTCGATTATGGCAAGAGAGCTCATCATCTCCTCTTCAGGGAAATCCGCGGCGTAAGTGATGTCCACTTGAGTGGTGGGACTGGTGGGCATGGTGGTGGGAAGCGTGTAGGCGTCCCAGGTGGCACCCAGGCCGTAGGGCACATAGGCGGAGAATCCCCATTTGAAGGGCTTTTCGGTGTCTTCCACCAGAAAGATGGAGGGGAAGGCACGCAGCTTCTTCTTGGATTCATAGGTGGCGCTTGGGATTCCGGGTACTGCGGCAGTGGGTTCCCAATTGGAAGAGGGGAGAATGAATGTTCCACCCAGTGAGGCTGAGGTCTCGTTCATGAAACCGAGTCCCGCGGGGTTCCAAAACATAGCGGTGGCATCATCTGCCAGGCCACGAAATGCTCCACCCATGGCAGTGGCTCTGGAACCTTGTCCCGAGAGGGCAAAACCCGCTCCGAACAAGCTTCCGGTACTGACGATGAGAAGGATGAGCATAATCATGATGCTGTTATTCTTCATTCCTTGGTCTCCTTGTTTAATATTTGGACAGCTAATTCCGTCCATCAAACAAGATATTCGTCTGCTGAATCCTTGTCAAGTGAAAATAATTCAGATGCTATCGATAAGAGCTTGACCGATTTTGAGATATCGGCTTCAGGCTGAAACTGTGGATTAGTAGGGATAAGTCTCTAAATATATGTGATTCATGCTGTAAAGGATGAGGACTTTTCAACACAGAGAAAAGCAGAGGGAAAAAGAGAAAAGCAGAGAACAAGAAGTGGCTCCGGATGTTAATCCGAGGATGGATTATTACAAAGAGACACAGAGACACGGAGACACAGAGATAAGACGCAAGCAGAGGGCAGTAGATTCAGGTTATTAAATCTTAAATCTTAAATCTTAAATGCCTGAGCCAGCGCGACTTAATTCATAATTCTTAATTATTAATTCCCGCTCATCACTCCACAATGGTGTCCAGCACCGGCAGCATTTCTGCCAGAAAATCAGCATAGCGGTCTTCGAGGATGGCTTTGCGTGCCAATTGCATCAGTTCCTGATAGAACCAGAGGCTGTGTATGGTGGTGAGGCGCATGCCCAGAATCTCGTTCATGGTGATCAGATGGCGGATGTAGGCCCGGCTGAAGTGAGTGCAGGTGTAACATCCGCAAAGGGGGTCGATGGGTCCCAGATCTGCTTTGTAGCGGGCTGCCTTGATGATCATTTTGCCATAGCGGGTAAAGATGCTGCCTTTACGTGCGTTCCGCGTGGGCATCACGCAATCGAACATGTCAACGCCCCGGGCAATATTGTTCAGCAGATCGCTGGGAGTGCCCACTCCCATCAGATAACGGGGTTTATCCTTGGGAAGGACGTCATTCAGGAAGGCAGTGGTTCTGAACATCTCCTCCTTGCTTTCGCCAACTGCCAATCCGCCGATGGAATAGCCGGGGAAATCCATATCCATCAGTTCCCTGGCACATTGCTCCCGCAGATCTTCATAGGTGCCACCCTGAACGATACCGAAAAGCGCCTGATTTGCCTCATTCGTAAAGGCTTTCTTGCCACGCTCGGCCCAGTCCAGAGTGATCTTCAGAGACTTCTCCAGATATTGCCGGGTTGAGGGCAGGGGCGGGCATTCATCAAAGCTCATGATGATATCTGCTCCCAGAGCTTCCTGAATTCCGATCACGCTTTCCGGAGTAAAGAGGTGCAGACTGCCATCGATATGGCTGCGGAATTTGACTCCTTCCGGACTGATCTTGCGCAACGCGGAGAGACTCATCACCTGGAAACCTCCGCTGTCCGTAAGCATGGGCCGATCCCAGCTGATGAACTTGTGGAGGCCACCCGCTTCGCGGATAAGTTCATGCCCCGGCCTCAGATAGAGATGGTAGGTATTGCCGAGGATGATCTGAGCCTGCACTGTGTGCAATTCATGGGGAGACATGGCTTTAACGGAGCCGACTGTTCCGACCGGCATAAAGACAGGAGTGAGGATATCTCCGTGATTGGTGTGGATCTGACCCGCGCGGGCTTTTCCGCTGGTGGCTTGCAGTTTAAAACTAAAGATGGTTTTGCTCCATTTATCTGCTCAGGAAGCGCAGGACGAGCTTCTCAAGATCACTGTAGAAGGCAAAAACCATCAACATGATCAGAATGGTGAATCCGACGCGCTGGGCGATCATTTGTACTTTCAGGGGAACCGGACGCCGGATGATGCCTTCGATCAGGCAAAACATGATGTGTCCCCCATCTAAAATGGGGATGGGCAGCAGGTTCATGATCATCAGCATGATGCTGATGCTGCCAAAGAACATCAGCAGCGCGGAAATCCCTTTTTTGCCAATGCTTTGAGACATCGAGGCGATCATCACCGGTCCACCGATATTGCTCTTAATGGTCTCAGGTTTTTGAATCAACTTATAGAGCGCGTAGTAATTCATGATCACCATGCTGATAGTGCCCATCCCCCCCCGGAGCACAGCCTGACCGGGATTATAGCTCTCAGAATAGCGCAGGGGCATGTATTGGGTGATCCCGATCATTTTCTGCTGGCCGTAGAGCACGTTGGCTTCCAGCTTGATCAGTTTGGAAAGCAGACTGTCTCCCCTTTGCACGCTCAGCAGAACGTCATTTTTCCCGCTTGCGGTGATGCGCTCCCGCATCTGATACCAATTGGCCACTTGCACCGAATCCACAGCCAGGATGCGATCTCCGGTGTGCAGGTCTGCGCGCCAGGCAGGATAACCGGGAGTCACTTCTCCCACAATAGCTTGCACCACCGGTTGCACGCTGGAGATCAGGGAATCGACCTCGCTTGCCTTGATCTTGAGGCTGATCTCCCTGCCCTGCCGGGTGATAGTCAATTGGTTGTCTTTTGTTTTGGAGAGGCTGGCCAGCATCCCGGTGAAACCCTGAACGGGTATGGAGTTGAGGCTGGTGATCCTGTCACCGGGCTGGAATACTTCGCTCCATTTTCCTTCAGCATGGTCGATCACGGGAGGGTGATCTTCCATCATTTGCGGGGTGAGAAAGGTGAATACGAAAAAGACAAAGGCCAGAATGAGGTTCGCCAGCGGTCCCGCAAAAGCGATCAATGCGCGCTGCCACCAGCGTTTGGACTGGAAGGCATCCGGCTGGTCCGTGGCCTCATCGTCTGGGTTTTCGCCCTTCATTTTGCAATATCCACCCAAGGGTAGCCACGAAATCCGATAGTTTGTTCCACTCCTTCTAAAATTGAAGATGGGCTTGCCAAAACCTATGGAAAAGGTCTCAACCGTCACTCCAAAGGCTCTGGCCATCAGGAAGTGACCGCCTTCGTGGATCGTGATCATCACGCCAAAGGCGATCAGAGTCCAGAGCAGGGTCAAGCTTTAGCCCTTTGTCCGGCCAAAGTGATGGCAATGTAGCTGGCGACGTCCGTGGAGTAGCTTCCGGTGCCAAATCCGGCATCGTAACCCAGCTCAATAGCCAGCTCATGGCTGATCCGTGGTCCTCCGCAGATGAAGAGCATTTGGCTGCGTAAGCCTTCCGCCTCTGCCAGTTCGATCAGCTTGGTGAGGTTTTTGATGTGGATGTTCTTTTGGGTGACCACTTGAGAGACCAGAATGGCATCCGCTTTTTCATCGCGGGCTCTGCGCAGGAGGTCTTCGGAAGCGACCTGGGCACCCAGGTTGATGGCGTTGATATATTGATAGCGTTCGAGTCCGTAACGATGGTTATAGCCCTTCATGTTCATGATGGCATCGATGCCGACGGTATGCGCGTCGCTCTCGATGCAAGCACCGACCACAGTGATCTCGCGTCCCAGATGAGAGGCGATAAACTCGTCTGTGGCTTCCATATCCATGACGGGTGTATCCACGGTTTTGACCTTGATCTCGGCCGGATCGACTCCCGCGGAAGTGCTGGCATAAGCGATGAACTGGGTGAAACCGCCTTTGAGATCACGCATTCCACAGATCTCGATGTCTTCCAGCCCCAGCTGCTTCAGGATGATCCGGGCAGCCTCCTTGCCAATTTCACCCGGGCCAATAGGCAGGCTGAAGGAAAACTGGATCTTTCCATCGTTCAGGGTGTCGCCATAGGGTCGGATCAATTCTTTTTTCATGATAACTCCAGCTCTGTTTTCATTTTGCTCAGGAAGGGATTGAGATAGGCTTCATCCTTGCGGAAGACACCGTCCAGACCCTTCCCTCCGTTTTCGGGACGCCTGATATCGGCAAAATCACCCTTGGCCATGGCAGTAAACAAACCTTCATCCTCGACTTTCTCAAGGAAGAAAGTGGCTTCTTCCAGCACCGTATTGGCGCGGGTGTTGATGAAGCTGCCCTCGGCCAGGCAGAGCTCAGTGGAGAGATCCTTGACCGAGTTGAAGACGTATTGCGCGTTTTCGATGGCCAGGCTGCGATCTGCAATATGCGGTGTGTGGATCGCTTCGGTAAGCATGCCCAGCAATTGGACTCCCTGTCCGGTGAGCTGCCCGATGAAATTGAACATGGCATTCATCAGATGAGTCTGGAAGATGTTGCCGGAAGCGAATTTGGTGGGAGGCATATACTTCACCGGTGAATTGGGGAAGAGGGCTTTGGTGAGCATGGCGTGGGCAAGTTCCAGGCTAAAATTGTTCTCGACCTCCGGATTGATCTCAAAGGCATGGCCCAGCCCCATTTTCTCCGGTTTGATCCCGGAGACCAGAGCGAATTGTTCGTTCAAGAGCTGGGAAGCCGTTACTGTATATGCCTTTTCAATGGCATCAGAGGTGGTGAGATAATTGTCTTCCCCGGTCTGGATCTCGATTCCGGCATAGGCATTGACCATGCGGGCAAAATATTGATCCAGCAGAGTGCGTTTGGGATTGATATCACGGAAAAGAATGCCATACATAGCGTCATTGAGCATCAGATCCAACCGTTCAATGGCACCCATCACGGCGATTTCGGGCATGCACAGACCACTGGCATAATTGGTGAGGCTGATATAGCGTTTTTCAGAAGCGGAGACTTCGTCCAGGGCAGCGCGCATGATCCGGAAGTTTTCCTGAGTGGCATAGGTGCCTCCGAAGCCCACAGTAGTTGCTCCAAAGGGCACGTAATCCAAAAGCGATTGGGCAGTGGAGCGGATCACGGCAATGATATCAGCTCCTTCCAGAGCAGCGGCTTTGGCTTGCTTGACGTCTTCGTAAATGTTTCCGGTGGCTACAATTACATAGATAGCGGGTTGACGCCGGGGTCCGTAGAGGGCAAATTGGCTCTCGCGAAACTCACGTTGCTCCCGGATCTGAGCCAGCGCCTGATCCGAGATCTGATCCAAAACAGCTGCCACAGCATCTTCGGAAGCAGGTTGAAGAGTGGATAGATCGAGTTTTCCGTCCGCGACCTGCTCTGCCACTTCTTGAGCAGTGGAGCCGGTATTGACCATGGCATTGGCAATGGCAAAAGCCGCGCCTCTGGAAAGCAGGTTTTTGGCTGCGAGATGGTCTACCACCAGGTTTGGCAGGGGCCGTCCGTCTGCATCGGCTCCATCGATTCCCATGAGCCGGACAATGCTGCGTTCGATCGTCAGCGAGCTGTAATCACGAAAGAGCCAGTCAAAACTGCCGGCGATGCCTTTGGCAGCCTTGCGGGCACGTTCCACCGTCTGGGGGTGGAGATTGAGCTTGAGCATAAAAACTCCATATTTTCATTTAAGATTTAAGATTTAAGATTTAAGACGGTTCGGCTTCCAAGACTGTGAAGCAGGTGATCTTGCCGGCTTTGTGGTCGGTGATCTGAGCTTGTCTGGATTCTGTGATCTGCTCTTTGGGGGAGTGTTCCACGATCACTATTCCATCCGTTTTAAGCAGCTTGAATTTAAAGATCGCTTCCAGGCATTTTCCCACCAGATTCTTGTTATAGGGCGGATCCAGAAAGATCACGTCATATTGCTCCCGGGTGGTCTTGAGATATTGCTCCACCCTTTTGCGATAGATATGGCACTGGTCTGTGCACTTGAGCTTCTGAATGTTCTGCAGTAAAACAGCGATCGCGGGAGTGGCAAATTCCACGAAGTCCACCCACTGGGCGCCTCTGGACAGAGCTTCCAGACCAAAGGAACCGGTTCCCGCAAAGAGATCCAGCACCCGCAGAGCTTCATAATCAGGATACATTGAAAAGATCATTTCCCGGTTGAAATCGGTGGTGGGTCTGGTGCTCAAACCATCGACGGTGTAGAGCTTTGCGCCTTTGAATCGTCCGGTAATAATCCGCACCGGAATCCCCTTTAGGAGCTTGCTTTTTTGCGCGGAGTCTTGGGAAAGATCAGTTTGATTTCGAGTTGCACCGGTTTGGGATTGTAGCGGGGACAACTGATCAGATGCACTTCCTTGCGTTGTTTACACTTGCGGGTGCATTTGGCACAGATCTTGTTGTATTCTTGGATTATAGCGCGTTTTTGCATCTATACCTTGGTTTTGAGGCTTTGCATCTCCAGGTAGAGGGCCATAAAGTCTGAAAGCTTGATCTCGCTGAGTTTCTGGTCTTTATCAAATCTGGAAAGCATGGCGGTAAGCAGATCTTTCAGGGTGTGATCCTGATCCTGTAAAACGCTTTCGATCATGGTCTGCTGAGAGTTTTGTTCAATCTCCAGGATCAGATCGGAGATATTGTCCTCTTCTTCAGGTTCACCCAGATCGAGATCTTCCAGCTCCAGGTAGAGATCGCTGCCGATCGCACCTTCTGTCAGCTTCTCGACTGCGCGTGAAAGATTGTCAAAACCCTGATGGTTCAAGATCTTGAGATAGGCCAGCTCTTCCGGGGTAAAGAGCTTTTCGATGCGGGGGTCGTAGGAGCTGTTGGGATCGCTGAGGATGCGGATATGCAGGGCTTCGATCTTTTCGCGCACCGCTGGTGAACTGTCGTTTTGACCGATCAGTTCGTAGGCTGCCAAAGCATCAAAAAACTGGTTCTGCTCCTCAAAGAGCTTAGCCAGGGTCAGAGTCGGTTGCCAGGCACGTCCATTGCTCGTTTTCATCTCGTGTTCCCCCTAAAATTTATATTTCGTGTGCTATTCTAACAGGGGCTGCTTTTATGTCAATGGAATTTCCGAGGGTGTTCGAACCCACCTGTAGAGCAGCATGCCGATGCTGCTAAAAATCTCAAGCCGTTGATTCAGCAAGATCGGCATCCTGCTCTACCGTAGTGTCGCATGCCAATGCGACAACATTACTGCACCATTAGTTCGGATCGGCATCCGGACCTACGGTACGGGCGCTCGCCGTAGCGCCCATCTTTGAGTATTCATAGCCATTTATAGATAGGCGGTACGGCGACCGCCTGTACACTCTTGGTCATATCCCTGTCATATCCCTGTCATAACGCTCCCATACCGCTGTCAAATCGCTTCAGCAGCGGAATGAGAGCGAGATCAGAGCGGTAAGAGCGGGTAATGAGCTCCGGCAGCTGAAGAGCAGATTCCCCTTGACGTCCAGTCCCTGCATGAGATACTGGATCTAAATGAAGAATATAAAACTGCTCAAAGTCCTTGCCTTTATCGTGCTGATGGCTGTGGGTCTGGGTTTCCTGGCCAGCTCAGCAACAGTGCCACGGGCCGATCTGGTGGAAGCTGAGCAGCTGAACGAGATATCGGGTATCGCTGCCAGCCGCATTCATAAGGATATTCTATACGCGCAGAATGATTCCGGAGGGGATTCGGCTGTCTATATCCTGAATACCAAGGGCAAGCTGGAAGGGACTCTGCGCCTCAGCGAGATCCGGAACCGGGATTGGGAAGACATCGCCGTCGGCCCCGGTCCGGAAAAAAACCGCAGCTATATCTATCTCGGAGAGATCGGGGATAACGCTGCCCGCTATGAATCTGCCTTTATCTATCGGATCGCGGAGCCGGACAGCATTCGGGGTGAGCGCTTCACCTCAAAAGTGGACAAGCTGGAATTTGTCTATGCGGACGGGGCGCGGGACGCGGAAGCCCTCCTGGTGGAACCGCGCACTAAAGACATCGTGATCATCAGCAAACGCGAAGAGCAGGTGGGCGTCTACGTGCTTTCCTATCCTCAATCCACCCGGGAACTGAACACAGCCAAAAAAGTGCTGAGCCTTCCGCTTTCCTGGGTGACGGCAGCGGACATCTCTCCCCGGCGGGATGCCATCCTCATCAAGACCTACACCAGTGTTTACAGCTATAAAGTGAAGAAAAAAGACAGTCTGGTGAAGGCTCTTACCCGCAAACCCAAGATTTTGCCTTATATCATTGAACCCCAGGGAGAAGCGATCTGTTTTTCATCTGACGGTGGGAGCAGATTTACACTCTCTGAACGCAGCGGGGACAGCCCTCTATATCTGTATCAATACCGAAAATAACGCTGTTCCGGTTTCATACTTCGGGGTTGATCCCAAGGTCAGTCAGGATTTTGCGGTCAGGGGTACTCAACTGAAAATGGCGGGCAGCGATCGATTTCAGCTGGTCGGTGTAGCGGGCGGCAGTGGGCAGATCTCCTTTGTTCATGGCGATTTTGTACAATTCGAAGAGTGTTTGTATATTTCGGGGATGATCAGATCCAAAGGCGGCGCAGACTATCTTCAGAGTTTTATTGAATAGTTCCAGCGCTTTCTCCGGTTCTCCTGTCAGAGCGTGATATCTCCCCAGATTGAAATATACATAGGCTGTTTCCGGGTGGTCCGCGCCATAGTGTTTGGTTTTGATCCTGATCGAAGATCTGAGGTGATCAGCAGCCAGATCCAGCTTTCCCAGTGCCAGATAGGTCATACCGATATTATTCAGCATAAAACCCGTGTGGAACGATTCCGGTCCTATCTCCTTTTTCATTCGCTCACAAGCAGAAATATAAAGAGGCAGCGCTTTTTTATGTTTTCCCTGCTTCGAGTACAGGTGAGCGAGGTTGTTTTGGCGGTCCGCGATAGTTCCAAAATCGTGTTTGGCCTTGATCTCCAGGTCCAGTGATTTCTGCAGAAGAGGCTCGGCTTTGGAAAATTGTTCCATATCTTTGTATAATCTTCCCAGGTTATTGATGTAGGGAGACATCTCTATGCAGTTCTTAGGCCGGTGTTTTTCCTGAATCTCCATGTTCTGGAGGTAGAGTCTTTCTGCCGCGGGATAGTCATTCAGATAATGCAGCAAAAGCCCGTGGTGAAAGACGTATTCCGCGTATTCCAGAGGATCAGCTTCAGGATAGTCTTTCATCAGTTCACAGGCTTTGATGAAGAGGCGTTCAGAGTTCCCGAACTGGACTTTGTCCCACATATAGTCTGCCGCGATATCATAGTATTTGGCAGCTTGAGGGATCATACCTGCTTGTTCATAGTGATACGCGATCAGTTCCGCTTTGGCCATCAGTTTGTCAGAATAGATCACTTCCATGGCTCCGGCAGCACGTTTGTGGTGCTGATTCAATTTCTGAAGCATCATCATGGAATAGGCTTTGTCCTTGATCAGGACGTGCGAAAAAGCATAATGGCTGTCGGTGGTGGGATACCAGATATGGTGCCGGCTGCAGTGTTCCAGCTCCAGGCTGATGTCCCTCTGCAGCATTTGCGTGAGGATATCGGTGTCAAATTCCAGGCCCAAAACTGATGCCGCCAGAACGCATTCCCGCAGGCTGTCGTCCATGAGATCCAGACGGTAATAGATTACATCGCTGAGACCAAAGCTCTTGAATCCGTTCCCGTCCAGCACTTTGCTCAGCCCTTCCTCGAGGGATTCAGCCTCTTTCACATAGGAACTCAGGTTTTCGATATAGAGTGGATTGCCCATGGTGCGTTCAGCCAATTGTCTGATCTTGGCGGATTTTAGCCTGGAGCCCATGATTTCGTCCACCAGTTGGATGCTCTCCTTGGTGCTAAGGTTTGGAAGATCCAGGTAAAGATTCTTATGTCCGGGAAGCCGGAAATCCACTTTTTGTGCTCCCGGCAAATAGCGGCAAGCTGAGACAAGAGCAAGCTTCAGATCCGGCTCGGCACTGAGCAGACGAATCATATGCAGACTGTCTTCGTCTATCCACTGTCCATCATCTATGCTGAAGAGCAAGACCTGGTCGTTGGCAATGGTCTTGAAGCACTTGATCAGGCTTTGTTCCAGCAGCTCTGTTCTCTCCCTGGGCGCAGTGAGTTCCCAGACCGAATTCTGCCAGCTAAGGTCAAAGAGCGATCCGATCACGGATTTTAGTTCACACAGATGGGGGTAACGGGTCTCCAGCAAGGTCCATTGCTGTTCGAAATGACGCATCCTGTGCAGGCGCAGCTCCATCCTTTCCAATTGCATCAATTGGCAGAATACGGATTTGATCATATTTAACGAGGGCTCGAAGCCGGCATCACAACTGTGACCGAAAACAGAATGGTTCTGCAATTCCGGGTGGCTCAGAACTTCGTGCAAGAGCCTGCTCTTACCGATCCCGGGGTCTCCGCAGATGTATACAGCCGGTTTTCCGGTTTTGGCATCTGCCTGTTGAAGACTATTCAGGATATATCCTGCCTCTTTCTTTCGTCCCACAAATTTGTATTGACCATGGAGGCGGGTTTGTTTGCCCATCAGACTGTAATAGGGCAGGCTCTCAGATATGCCTTTGAAATGGGTGGCTGCAACCGGCCGGAAAATATAGTGATTATGAGCGTCATCGCGCAGCATGTTTCCGGCCAGGATATCTCCGGATTCTGCCAGATCCAGCAGACGGGCTGAGCGGTTGGGAGCGTCTCCCAAAACGGAATACTCCTGCACTTCAGAATTCCCGACATAGCCGGCAAACACGTTCCCCCAGCCGATGCCCTGGGCCAGGCTCGGATACATTCTCAGCAGAGCAAGGCTGAAATCGCAAATTCTGAACAGAGTGTGCCCCTCACTCTGCGGCACCCCGAACAAGACCAAAACGACCAAACCTTTGTCGGTGAAATCCAGCTTGTTGACAAAAGCATGATGCACTTCCGCCAACCGTGCCAGATCCTCCAGACAGCTCCCGTAAGCATCCCGGTTAATACCGTCAAATCTGATAAAACTGGTGGCTGCAATGCGGACTTCATTGGCAGGATTAACTTTCAAATAGCGCGGATGCAGGAAATTATGTACCAGTCCGGCTTCAAAATCAGCTTTGGATCTTCCGGTCCTGGGCGTGCCTGATCTGTGCTTGCCCTCAAAGGCTTCACGTACTCCGGGGCTAAAGCTGAGCAATTGATTCAGGGCAGAGAGCTCTTTCAGGTCGTGAAAGGGCTGGCCGCTAAAGAGATACTCGTGTTGAACGGCGATGGTATAAATATCCCAGTGGATCTCTCCGATAGCAACCATCTGCCTGATCGTGATGGGGAAATCTCCCCAGGGGCTGTGAAAGGGTGGGGATTGGAACAATTCCAATGAGATCCGTTCCGCTTTGATGAGAAAATCTTTGGGAAGCGGTTCCGGGAAGATGAAACAAACTGCGTCTCCGATAAAATGACTTACAAAGCCACCCAGGTCCGTGAGTAGATGTATCGGTCTCGAAAATGCCTGATTGAGGTATTTGGCAAGGTATTCGGCCCCTGTATTATCCTCTTGCAGCATGCGATTGCTGATGGAAGAAAAATCTTTCAGATCCAGCAGATAAACCAGCCCTGTAAACGAGCCTTGCAGCTTGCCCTCGCTTAACTTACTCAGAATAAAGGGCGGAACGTAGCGTTTCAGAGCAGTTCCTTTACTATTGGCTCGGATGAATTTAGTTCCTGCACGTTCTGTAGCTTACGTTCGATCTTGCGCGTGCTGTCCGTGGCTTCGCCCAGACTCTTGGAGGCTTCATCCATCTTCTTGCGGGTTTTATCCAGCAGTTCACCGAATTTGCCGAATTGGGTCTTAACAGCCGAGAGCGTGCGCCAGACCTCGGAGCTGCGTTTTTCGATCGCCAGGCTGCGGAAGCCCAATTGCAGGCTGTTCAGGATGGCTGCCAAAGTGGTTGGTCCGGTAATGATCACATGCATCTCACGCTGGATGGTTTCAAAGACGGAGGGATCCCGCAGGGCTTCAGCAAAGAGGCCTTCGATCGGCAGAAAGAGCAGAGCGAAATCGGTGGTATTGGGGGGATTGATATACTTATCGCGGATGTCCCGGGCAGAGCTCTTGATCCGGACCAGCAGAGCTTTGCGGGAGGTTTCGATTGCGGCTGCATCTCCCTGGTCATAAGCATTCACCAGGTTATGATAGTCTTCCAGGGGGAATTTGGCATCGATCGGCATATAGACCGGTTTTTCAGCATCATCCTTACCCGGCAGCTTGATGGCGAATTCCACCACCTCGTTACTGCGGGCACGGGGTTTGTAGTTCTTTTCATACTGCTCGGGAGTCAGCAATTGGGAGATGATATTCTCCAGCTGAAGCTCACCCATGGCACCTCTGGTACTCACGTTGGAAAGCACTTTCTTGAGATCACCGACGCCGTTGGCAAGGCTCTTCATCTCTCCCAGGCTCTTGTGCACCTGCTCCAGGCGCTCGCTCACCTGCCGGAAAGATTCTCCCAGCCTCGTTTCCAGGGTTTGCTGCAACTTTTCGTCAACAGTATGCCGCATTTCTTCCAGCTTCTTTTCGTTGCCGGCACGGATATCGGTCATCTGTTTGTCGATCGCTCCACGCAGAGTCTCCAGCTGGGTTTGCTGCATCAGATTCTGTTCCCGCAGACGGTTGGACAGGGATTCCGTGAGCCCGGAGAGCGATTTTGCGGATTCCTCCCGGTTGCGCGAGGCGTCCACATTGATCTGTTGATTCATGGCATTCAGGGTGCTGTTGATCTCAGTGCGGTTAGCTGCTGTGATCTGCAGGAGATCTGTTCTGAGTCTGGACAGTTCGTCTCTCAGACTGCGGTCGGAAGCCTCCAGCTGGCTCTGCATCCGAGCCAGAATCTCCCGTAGCTCCTGATGGGGTTTGCGCAGTCCATTCAAGGCGTAAACAAGCACAGCCAGACCCAAGGCGCAAAGCACCCCTGCTCCGATCAGTAGATAAATCTGCACCGCTATTGCACCTTACGGAAGAGGATAAACATATAGCCCAGCAGGGTGATGTCCTGATGCTCGGTGGGATCGATCACGATCGGTTGGAAAGCTTCGTTGATGGAGAGCAGGAAGATCAGCTGTTTGGCATAATCAAGATTCATGGTCTTGAGGGTGATGGAGCCGTCGACCCGCACCGCGCAGATCTTGCCGGAAAGAGAATTCCAGTCGTTACTGGCGCGCACGATGATCACGTCTCCGTGCTTGATATCAGGCTCCATGCTGCGCCCGTTGACCCGCAGGCACATGAAGTCGTCTTCGATGCCATGGAAGAGGCTGCGGCGGATCCCAACGGTTTCCAGCACTTCTCCGCTGGTCTCGATGGGAGGGCCGGCAGCTATCTCTCCGGTAACCGGAAGATCGATGATGTCCCCGTCTTCCATGCTGTGCTGAACCTGAGTGATCTGGCGGAGCTGATCATTGACCAATTGCTGCAGTTGATAGAGCTTCGTCTTGGCAGGATCAAGATGTTGATTCTTCTTCCCGCAAAACATGTCACCCTCACCGGTGATCAACCAGTGCAGATTGGCATCGTAATTTTTGCTGAGGGCATAAAGCGTGTCCAGAGAGGGGCGGATACGGTTGGTTTCCATCTGAGAAATGGCAGAGGCGTTGATCTTCAGGGCTTCACCCAGTTCCACCTGAGACAGCTTCAGCGCTTTACGCAGCGCCTTTAAGCGTTGACCATTCATAAGTACTCCTTATGTAAGTACAGTGTTTATTTGAAAAGGCTAAGTCAATTAGCACTCACACAGAACAATATAATTAGTGTGGCTTACGTTGTCAAGAAGTTTTTTCGCTTATCCTGAATCTGGATCTGAAGCCTGCTCGTAGCCTCACTTGAGCTGTTTCAGTACCGTCTTCTTCAGCTTTTCATAGCTGGGAGGAGGACCCGTATTGATACGTTTTTGATTCAGAAATATAGCGTCACTAAGTCCCCAGCTATCCAGAACTATACGGTTGCGAGTGTCATACTCATCCAGAATAACTTTGTCACCAAGCTCGGAGGCAATGCGCTTGATTCTTTCCGCTGCGATGTTTTGCGCGGCACACCAGCCATGCGAGAAGAGGCTGATCCTCAGTTTTCCCGCTATGATCTCAGGTTTGCGCAGCTGTCTGCGCCATTTGGGTGCGACCGCGTCTATGGAAAACGGTTTCCAGACCAGCGCGGAGATGCCGTCTCTATCCACTGTGCGATAGCCGTGCTTTTTGAACCAGCTGGCTTTCATCCAGATCGGCAGGATCAGTCCCCAGGCAGCAAGTCCCTTGCCTCCCAATGCCTTGACGTCTTCTTCAGCCGCGAGGAGCAGAGCCTTGCCCAGCCCCTTTTTCCGCATATCACCACGTCCTGCTTTGTGTCCATGCACCCAGATGCAATAAATGAAATAGCCGTCTTCGCCTTTCAGGATAGAATGCCGGATCGGTAGATACTGAATGAATCCGCCTACTATCCCCTCGTCTGTGATTGCCAGCTTGACCCTGAGTCCCTTGTGAAGCATCTGCTGATACCAGATCTTCCGTTGCTCACCGGAATCTTTCATGTCCTCCGACCACTCTTCGAGGCACTGGAAATATTCCGCTTCGAAATCCGGGCTGAGATCGATCATCTTCATGAAACCTCCCGTATATGGAAAGGGGGGAAGCATTGCCTCCCCCCGGTTTGAACTTTATTGTTCGGTCAATTTCTTATATTGCTGATAGCGTTCTTTCACGAATTTATCAGCAGCTTCGCTGAATTGCTCTGCCCTTTCCGGGAAGATGTTGTGCAGACCGCTGTAACGTTTCTCTCCGGCCAAGAAGTCTTTGACGCTGGCTGTAGGTTCTTTGCTATCCAAGGTGAAGGGATTCTTGCCCTCCAATTTGTTCAGCGGATTGTAGCGGTAGTTGATCCAGTAGCCCGATTCCACAGCTTTCTTTTCCTGTTTTTGAGACATGGACATATCGATCCCGTGGTTGATGCAAGGCGCGTAGGCAACAACGATGGAAGGTCCCGGATAGGCTTCGGCTTCCTTGATTGCCTGCAGAGCCTGGTTTTTGTTGTAACCCATGGCAATGCTGGCAACATAGACGTAGCCGTAGCTCATCATCATCATCCCCAGATCTTTCTTGGTTGTGTTCTTGCCGGCTTCCGCGAAACGGGCAATCGAACCGATCGGGGTTGATTTGGAGGCCTGTCCGCCGGTGTTGGAATAAACTTCCGTATCCAGCACGAAGATGTTGATATTCTTATTGGACGCCATCACGTGGTCGAGTCCGCCAAAGCCGATATCATAGGCCCAGCCGTCTCCACCCAGACACCAGACCGATTTTTCGATCAAGTAATCCTGCAGTTCGATCACTCTGCGCACATATTTGCGGCAGCCGTCACAAGCAGCTTCCAAAGCTTGAGGCAGCAGGGCTTTGATCCTGGCAGCGTTGTCTTTGGCTGCGGCATCCACAGCATCAAAGTGCTCCAGCGCATAATTGAACGCGGCTTTGAGTTCAGGAGCGATCTCCTTGGTCAACAGAGTCTCGATCGCGCCTTTGAGCAGCTTGCGGTGGGAATTGAGCGCCAGTCTCATGCCAAAACCGTATTCGGCGTTATCTTCAAAGAGGCTGTTAGCCCAGGCGGGGCCTTTGCCGTCTTTGTTTTTAGTATATGGCATGGTGGGGAAGGTGCCGCCCCAGATTGAGGAGCAACCGGTGGCATTGGCAATGATCATGCGATCCCCGAAAAGCTGGGTGAGCAGCTTGATATAGGGGGTTTCGCCACAACCGGCACAGGCTCCGGAGAATTCCAGCAGGGGTTGCTTGAACTGGCTGCCCTTGACGGTGTCTTCCTTGAAGGTAGCCAGCACGTCGCAGGGGAGCTGCTCGAAGAATTCATAGTTCTTTTGCTCTCCGGCTTCGCGTTCGTCCTCGATCGGTTTCATCACCAAAGCGGCTTTGGGGCATTCGTTCACACAAACGCGGCAGCTCTGGCAATCGTCGATATATATCTGCACTTTGTATTCATGCCCCTCGGCACCCATGGCTTTGAGGGTCTTGAAGCTTTCGGGAGCGTTCTTCATGTCTTCTGTTTTGATCAGCTTGCTGCGAATGGCGGCATGTGGGCACACAAAAGAGCATTGGTTGCATTGGATGCAGTTTTCTGAGATCCAGTGCGGCACGGCGGGAGCCACGCTGCGTTTTTCCAGCTTGGCAGTTCCGCTTTGGACGTAACCGTCGATCGGCATCTCGGAAACCTTGATCTGG
Organism: Candidatus Cloacimonadota bacterium; assembly: GCA_022711455.1. Lineage (GTDB taxonomy): Bacteria > Cloacimonadota > Cloacimonadia > Cloacimonadales > Cloacimonadaceae > PHBP01. The sequence goes on along the minus strand of JAKLEY010000019.1, from coordinate 1,261 downwards.
TCTCCCATTTCGCGCATGATCGGTTCGATGACGCTCATTGTAAAGGCATCGGATCCATCCGGAACCAGCTTTTTGGGTGCTGTATTGCAAGCAGGGAGGATGGAAGGAACTTCGATCTCTTTGAGAGCTTCGTTCACTTTATCCACGGCATCCAGATTCATTTTGACCACTTCGTCACCCTTTCGGGAATAGGTCTTTTTGATTGATTCTTTGATCAGGGCGATGGCTTCGGCACGATCCAGAACACCTGAGATCAGGAAGAACGCGGTCTGCATCACAGTGTTGACTCTGCCGCCCAGTCCCACTTCTTCTGCGATCTTGAGACCATCGATATTATAGAATTTTACTTTGCGGTCGATGATGGTCTGCTGCATGGCGCAGGTGAGATGGTCAAAGGCTTCCGCGCTGGTCCAGGTGGAATTGAGCAGGAAAACCCCGTTGTCCTTGATTCCGCCCAGAAGATCGAAACGACCGATGAAAGCCTGATTGTGACAAGCCACAAAGTCTTCCCGGGTCACCAGATACTGGGAGTGGATGGGGGATTTGCCAAAGCGCAGGTGGCTGCGGGTGATCCCTCCGCTCTTTTTGCTGTCATATTGGAAATAGCCTTGCACGTTGAGATCGGTGTGGTCACCGATGATCTTGATGGAATTCTTGTTGGCACCCACGGTTCCGTCTGAACCCAAGCCCCAGAATTTGCAGCTGATGGTTCCGGCAGGCAGGGTGCTGATGACTTCGTTAATCGGCAATGAGAGGTGAGATACATCGTCTTCGATCCCGACCGTGAAGCCATGGAAGCCCTTTGCAGCCAGATGTTTGTATACAGCCAGCACCATCGAGGGAGTGAATTCCTTGGAGGACAGGCCATAGCGTCCACCAATTATATACACATCTTTGTTATCTTTGAGCGCGGTAACAACATCCAGATAGAGCGGTTCGCCAATAGAACCGGGCTCTTTGGTGCGGTCGAGCACAGCGATGTTTTTCACGCTTTTGGGAAGCGCGGCGTTGAAGGCAGCGACGTCGAAGGGACGATAGACGCGGACCTTGACAAGGCCGAGCTTCATGCCCCGTTCACGATTGAGGAAATCGACTGTTTCTTCAATGGTTTCGCAACCGGAGCCCATTGCCACGATTACGTTTTCGGCTTCAGGATGACCGACGTAGTCAAAGAGTTTATAGCTTCTGCCGATCTTGGCAGAGACTTCATTCATGGTTTCCTGAATGACCCGGGGAGCGTTTTTGTATTGCAGATTGGTGG
>JAKLEY010000189.1 GCA_022711455.1 Candidatus Cloacimonadota bacterium | reverse complement strand
CGCAGGAAATCTCCTTCATCCGCACCCAGATCAGGGGTGGAGGCATTACGTCCCTGCCCGTCTATGTCGGTGCTGATCCAAGCATAGTTGGAAATCCCTCCCAGATAGTTACCGGAACTTTCGACTCTGGTCATTTGGTCGTTTCGAATATGCAGGTCGCTGTTGGAGATAAACTTGGGATCACCCGCAAAACTGTAGGCATCCCGATTGCTTTGGCTCTGCCAGTTTGCCAGGCTTGAAATGAGCGTTCCGCTTCCTTCTGAATAGCCGAAGCCTCCTCCGGATGCAACGACCAGTTGGTAGAGATTGTTATCCAGAGTGGAACCGGTGTTGTTAAAATAGCTGGGATAAGCGCACTCCATCAGAGCATGACGGGAGGGCAGGTTTTGGGGGCCGGTGCCGTTCACCAGGATATTGTTGGAACTGCGTGTCACGATCGAGGAGGGAAATTTTAGACAGGCAGATTGGGAGTTCAGCCCGCCATCGATATAGATAGAGTTAAAATCGGCAAAGCTGCTGAATTGGTTGGTCAGCTCGAGGCCATAGATCAGGCTGCTGCTCTCGTTTTCCAGAGAGATCATGTTGTTCCAGAGCCTGGCTCCGGTTGCCACGATGCCTTTGATGGTGGCTCCGCTCAAGGCGCTGATCCGGTTGCCGCTGATCTCTGCGTTTGTGCCCTGAAACTGAATGGCGGTGCTGGAACTTCCCTGGAGATTGCTAAAGCTGCAGCTTTCAATCTTGAAGCCGTTCTGGTTCACTGCATAGATCCCATATGCAGGCACACCGGGGCCTCCCAAAGGAGAAGCGGCACTGCCAAAATTGCAGCTCAGGAACTGATTTCCCTGTCCCCAGAGCTCAAATGAGGCTCCGGTATTGACCACGCGGGCTCCATCTCCCGCCCCATTCACGCTGAGATTGACAAAGCTGTTGTCAGAATTCAGGGAGGCGGCAGTCTGAGGCTGATGCACGTCCATAAGCGCGACCCCTGCTGTTTTGAAGCCACTGGCGGAGAGATTGGAAAAGCTGTTTTCCTTGCAGGCACCCGCAAAGGATTCCGAGAGCAAGAGAATGCCATAATCAGTATAATTGCCAAGGGCTTCCAGATCGATCGAGTCAAACTGAATAGATGAGCTTCCGATCAGGGTGAGAGCCGCGTCGTAAAGCTCAGGTTCCGTGCCGGAGCTGAGGATCTTGGGCAGGACGCTGTTTCCGGCACCTGAGAAGAGCACGGAATAGGGGGTTTCCAGCTTGAGCATGAGGGGAGGCAGCTTCTCGCTAAAGACCTGTCCGCCAGCCACTTCAAAGATCGTGTTGCCCGAAACCCCGGCCCCGTTCAGGGCTTCGATCGCAGCGCCGAAAGTGCGGAAGTTATTGGCTCCCACTCCATTCTGATCTATGGTGTAAAGCCCACTCAGGGGCGTGTGGGCTTCCAGCAGCACATTATCGATATTCCAGCCTGTCTTTTGGATTCCGGCATCAGAATAGTAGCTGAATCTGAGGCGCACATTCGTTTGACCATCAGCCAGATCCGAGATATCTATCCAGCGCCGGATCCAGCTTTGCTGACGGTCATCGGTGACGATATCGACCGTCTGCCAGTCTCCGTTGTTGATCGAGAGGGAGACAATTCCGGCATCTCCCGGTCCGGTTTCAAACTGGGAAAAGCTGGAGTAGGAAAAGCGCAAATTGGTCTTATCGGTGCAGTTGAAAGGAGGTGTGATCGCGCTGTTGAGACCAAGGGCGGCACCCGCGGTGTAATCACCTTCGAGGTTCGAACCCAACACCTGCATTCCGGACCAGGCTGTGCGGCAGGTATTTAGTGCCCCCGGCTGTCCAAAGGCAAAGTCTCCGCTCAGTTCCCAATTCAGGGGCTGCTCAAAATCATCGAAGAAGAGGGCGTTGCTCACACGGGCCTGCCTGGGCACACTGGTCACGGTGTTAGCATTGTTTTCATGGGGATCAAGTACCGTTACGATCTTGTACCAGGTGTGCAGAGCGCCGTTATCCCAGGGAATGCTGCAGTTTGATTCAAAGAGGCTGGAAGTGGTCCAGACCGGCGTCCAGTTCTCCTGATCCGCGCTCTTGAAGACCTCATAATGTCCCTGATATACGTCGTAGCCGAGAGGGTAGGTCCAGAACAGGTTGACCTCAGTACCTGAAAGTGAGCCATAGAAGCTGCCCGGAGCCAGAGCCTGAAATTCAAGATAGTTTTGAGGATAAGTGTCGATCGGATGTCTGGGTGAGCGATCCATGATAAAATCGTTTACCACTGAGTTATCAGAATACAAGGCATTATAAAAGATATTCAGGCCTCCGTATCCCGCGAGGCGATTCAAACTTGTGATTGCTGCAGATATCTCACCCGAAAGCGCGTTTCCATGAAGCCATAAGAGCTCCAGGTTCGTGAGGTTGAACCATGATGCCGGGATGTTTCCGGTGAATGAATTACCGTGCAGATCCAGCAGCTTGAGTCCGGACAGGCTTCCCAAGACCTCAGGGAGGGGTCCGCTAAGTCCGCATCCCCCCAGAAACAGCTGTTCCAGATTATAGATCAATGCGATTTGAGGGCTGATGTTCCCGCTCACGTCCGCGCCGCCGAGATCGATGGAGATCAGATATTGATTCCATTGATAAGGAAAATCGCTGAGATTTACTGCTACCTGCGTGTTTTTCAGAGCCAGAGTAGTCAAATAGTGCGGGAGTTTAGGAGCAGACGCGGTTCCGATCGAACCGCCGATCTCGTTTTCATCCAGGCAGATGGATCTCAACTGATTAAAAGCGAAGAAGTTCGGAAACTCACCAGTGATGTTATTATAGGGCAAAAAGAGGCTTTCCAGAGTTCCCGCAAAGGGATTTAGCAAGCTCTGGGTGAGGATTCCACTCAGATTCCCTTCTGAAACAGCTATGCCAAGAACCGCGTCGGTCTCGGAAACGTTGTTATACTCCGAATATCCGATATCCAAACCGGTCCATTCGCTTTCTGTTCCTGAAGGTCGGAATAGACCGCTCTCATTCTTCCAGCTTTCGCGCAGGCTGGAATTATCTCCATCCATGGCATTATAAAAATCGATCAGACCCTGCCGCTGTCCGGTGGTCAAGGGCAAAGCAGCAAGGCTCCCCACCAGCAGACTCAGCACACACAAGATGATAGTTTTAGGCATAAATACTCCCAGTTTTTGATTACACATTCGGAAAAGACATATTTATGAACTCTCTCTTGAAGTCAAGCAAAACACTTAGTCTTTCTTCACAACTTGAGGATTTTTTGCCTCAGGCTGGTTTTACTGTCACTCATCTTAAGGAAGTAGATTCCTGTCCCGCATCTGTTTCCATGTTCATCTCTGCCATCCCAGAGCAGGTTTTTGGGGCTTAAGTTTTGTCCCTTGTGCAGAGCTTTCACCCTCTGCCCCTTGAGATTATAGATCTCCAGGCTGAAAGCAGGATCTTTGGAGACCGGGAGCTCCAGCCGGATATAATCACGGAAAGGATTGGGATAGCTCTTGAGCTTCAGAACTGAGACCAACTCATCCTGAGCAGCCAAAGGCGCATTGCCGGTGACTGTCAATACAACCGTCACAGTCCCACCGGTAGCCGGAAGCCAGTTTACAGGCTCTCCGGACAGCAGCTCAAAGCTTTGTCCGTTCAGGCTTAGATCGACACGGTAGTTTGTGGGCAAGCGATCCGGCTCGATCTCAAAACTCAGCGGTCCTGCTCCGTTCTGATCCAGAATCAAAGTCCAGCTTTTACTGTGCGTGTCATAATCCGGATAAAGCCCCTTGTATTCTGCATAATACAGTGCTTGCGAAGCTTGATCCCGGGTTTGGATAGCAAGCTCAGGAGGATAGACGGGGAGCTGCGGTTTGGCAGCGTAAAGAAGGTCCAGACCCTCGTCGTAGCCGT
>JAKLEY010000188.1 GCA_022711455.1 Candidatus Cloacimonadota bacterium | reverse complement strand
ATTAACCGAGGCCAGAATCGGGGAATCATCTTTTTTCCCGCGCTCACATCCCCAGCTCAGCAGAGCGATCAGGAAGAGAACTGCGCCTATATATCTCATATTCTTATAAGTAAGGTGGGGTATATTTTACTCGTAATTTGGGACGCTTTTCCGCCGGAGTGGAAGCTTCGTCGTTCCAAAACTCGAGCTCACCAAAATTCTGCATTTCCTGCAAAGACCGGATCATCACACCTTTATTGACTATGTTTCCGGAGAGATAGCCCTGGATATGGGGAGTGATATTGACCACGATCGAATCTCCGGTTGCCAGGCCTGTGTTGCTGGGGGTGAGGCTGAGATACTCATAATCCCCTTCCTGCAGAGAAACGGCAGTGCTCACGCTGTCTTTGGTGACGTTAAAACTGCGCAGGGCATAGGGAATGGTGCTGCCATAATAAGGATTGTTCTTGATATAGAGCACCAGCTCGGCTTTATTGATCGTCACCTGCTTCAGCTTCAGGCTGTCCAGCATGGTGCCGTTCATAGCGCGGAAATTATTGGTATTGAGATTAAACTTGATAAATATGCGGGAAGGGCTGATATTCCTGATCAGCCAGAGATCGTTCTGCTGAGTTCCGGGAGGAGCGCTCAGGCGGTAGCTGTCCACAATGGCGAATGAGGAGTATTCTTTGAGCGTGGAATTTGCCGCGTCGGCCGCAAAGCGGTATTTGATTTCGAGCTTGGGACCCTGGCTGCTGCTGCCTTCCATGGAATAGAATTCCGCCCAGGCATTGTCGCTGCAACGGATAGCGAGGCTGAAATAGGTGCTGTCTGCCACCTGCCAGTTGCGGATGACGTCATTGGGGATGGGGATGGTCAAAAGACTATCACTGCCTGCGGGAATCACCGGAACGGTATATTCGGCAATTCCGGAGACCAGCAGGGAGTCGTCCGGAACCACATTCGTGCTGTCCGCGGTCCAGCGTCCTTTTATCCTGAAGAAATTCAGTTTTAAAGTGCTGCGTGGCTCTGCCGATCTGCGTTTCAGGGTCAGCTTCAGTTTGGCTTCGGTGAGGGTCGAATTTCCCCCGTTGAGCAAACTGCTCTTGGGCAAACCTGTGAACCGGATCATCGGAATGGATTCCACAGCTCCCATTTTGGCAACCAGTAAACTGCCCTCAAAGCCGGTAACTTTGGCTGTGTCCGAAAAAGCAAATCCTTTGGCAGACAGCGAATCCGTAAAAGTCAAGGGCTTGGTGTCCGACCAGTTGTTACCGGTCAGGTTGTTCTTTCTGGTGCAAGCTGTAATACTGAGCACAATGGTCATCAGACACAGGGCCGTCAGTGCAAAGCTGTTCTTGAATGAATACATATTATTAAATCCTATTCTCGAATTTCTTTTTATAACAGTCGTAGTAGTAGGCATTGTGGATAAGGGGATAAACGGTCAACCTTTTTTTTAAGCTCCTCTCCGGAAAGCATCTTCCGGAGGTTTTCAGAGCGTGGATAAGTGGTGGATAAACTCACGGGTTTTGAAGACTTATCCACATTCGGAAAGGCCGGAGAAAAACTTTCGGGCTTATGCACATTTATCCACACAAACTTATCCATACCGGTGGATAGCGGGCAAAGAGTCCGGGTTGTCATCAATCGCGGAGTTCCCGCATCAGGGTTTCGATGTGGCTGCGAAATTCGTTATCGGTGCTGAATTTATTCTCTATCAGTTTCTTGGCATAAATGACCGTGGTGTGGTCTTTGCGTTTATAATATTCGGCGATCTCTTTGAGCGAGATGTGTGTGATCATGATGCTGGCCAGATACATTGCCACCTGACGCGGATAGCTGACATTCGGTTTGCGGCTTTTATCCATGATCTGGGCAAGAGTGATCCCATAAGCTCTGCAGACTGCCTGGGTGATGCTGTCCATGGTGATGGTCTTTTGTTTTTCGGAGATCATGTCCGAAAGAATATTCTTCACGATCTCTTCATCGATCTCTTCCGGATTGAGCTTATTATAGGAGGCATAGGCCAGGATCCTGATCAGTGAGCCTTCCAGCGCGCGAACGCTGCTGTCGATGTTTTCGGCGATGAAATTGAGGACGGAATCTTTGAGCACGATATTATCAGGCTCCGCTTTCTTTCGCAGAATCGCCACCCGGGTCTCAAAATCGGGGTTTTTCAGATCGCAGAGCAGACCGCATTCAAATCTGGTGACCAGCCTGTTTTCCAAATCCGGAATGTCTTTGGGTGGACGGTCGGAAGTGAGCACGATCTGTTTCCGGCTGTCAAAGAGCGCGTTGAAGGTGTGAAAGAATTCTTCCTGAGTGCCTTCCTTGCGGGAGAGGAAATGGATGTCATCGACCAGCAGCAGGTCCACTTTGCGGAATTTTGCCCGGAATTCGCTCATCTTATTACCGCGGATGGATTCGATCATCTCGTTGGTAAAGGCTTCCGAGGTGGTATAATAGATGCTCTGGTTGCGGCCTTCCTGCAGCACAAAATTGCCCACTGCCTGCATCAGATGGGTCTTGCCCATGCCACTCTCACCATAGATGAAAAGAGGATTAAAGGTGTATCCGGGTGATTCCGCAACGGCTTTGGCCGCGCTATAGGCAAAATTGTTGTTGCGTCCCACCACAAACTCATCAAAACAGAAACGCTCATGCAGCTTGGTGTTGAGCACCACGTTGCTGCCCTGGAGCTCCGGTTTGTCCTGAGAATCAGGTTGGGGACGGTGGCTGTTGCTGATGAAAGAGACCTTATAGCGCCTCTTATACAGCGCATAGGAGATCTCGGACAGCGTGTCCGCATAGTTTTGATTCATGTAATTTGCCGTGAAAGGGGTCGGAACCCTGATTATCATTTCCAGATCATTCATATCCACCAGCTTGGTGTCATAAAACCAGGTGCGGAAACTCTGGGGATTGATGTTCTCTTCGAGTTTATCCAAAATGTTTTGCCAAATGTCCTGATCCATCTTCTCTATCCTGTAAAAGCTTATTTATCCACAATTTAGCCGTTAGCCTTACAGGGCTGTATCTGCTATAGGTAAACCACTGTATTCTATATGTCTTACACTCATGATCACGCTCGCATCAGCCGAACCGGATCAAGACTTATCCACATCTTATCCACACTCGAGCACCAACGAACATAAACTGAAGTTAACCAAAATATTAAGCCAAGTGGGAAAGGCAAAGCCAACGACTGTTGCGATTAAATCTGAGCCTGCTATTTTTGTCAAGCCTTCAAAATCATGAATTTCAAGAGCTTAGAAAGTAACACGATCAACAATTAGCTTGATTTTATATCTCTTAGGCCGATCATCTTGTTTCTTTAAAAAACCGATAGCAATCTCATATCTTTATCTTGAACATAGTTTTGCTGATTTCCAAAAAAGAAATCGCCACACTCAGATTGCTTACTGATGGCTTGATTTTATTGCTTGACTTGTATAACGGGAGGCAGCTGGCCAGCGGGGTCTATATTTGCAGAATGCGCTGTGGCAAATTTGAAACCAGCCGCAGGATGCTGATCACGAAGTAGATACCAAAGTGACGGGTAACGAGTTACGAGAGACTGGGACTGCGTCTCCCTTTAGTTGCTGCTGGTCATCGCTCAAGCATCCCCCTCGCTGAGCCCTCGCATATCACTTCGGCAAGCGGCATGAAAGCGGTCAGCAAGCGGTTAGATAGCGGTTAGACAGGGGGATATGTACAGGAGAGACCCGTAACATAGCTTTTAAGCTGTTGTAACCGAGGCTTGAGCCTCGTGTGACTGGCTTAACAGGCTAAAGAGCCTGTGAAGAAATGTTATAATATTGGCTATTAATTACTTGACACAAAATGAGAGCGCAATACAATGGCATTAATATAGATAAGGATATTAGTTGTCATGCACAAAGAAATCGATAGCCGTAA
>JAKLEY010000187.1 GCA_022711455.1 Candidatus Cloacimonadota bacterium | reverse complement strand
CCGGGAGCACTGTGCTCTACGTCTCTTATGAAGGGGAGCGCACCGGAAAGAAGGAACTCTACCGCTTTCAGGACAGCGACCCCAAATCCGTGCTCAACGGCCTTTACAACCTCGAGGGCAAGAGCGCCAATATCGGAGGCACCGGATTTCCGCTGGCCAGCATCCATGTGGCATCAAATTTTGGCGGCAGGGCAGATCCCTTCTCCGGAAGAGGCGCTTTCCACGAAGGTTACGACTACCGCGCGCATTATGGAACACCGGTCTTTGCGGTGGCGCACGGAGTGGTCACCGAGGCCCGCTATAACGGAGGCTGGGGCAACAACATCCTCATCCGCCATGCCAGCGGAATGCAATCGCATTATGCACACCTGAGCTCCATCAGCGTGAGAGCAGGACAGAAAGTGGCGCGCGGACAGCTGATCGGCAGGGTGGGCAGCACCGGAAGATCCACCGGAGCACATCTGCACTTTGGTTTGAAGAGCGGTAACCGCTGGGTGAGCCCCTCTCAACTGAACATGGTGGGAGCAGAAAAGCTGGACGCAGCCCAGATGAAAGCCTTTGCCGCGCAACAAACAGCGATCCGCCAAGAGATGAACTAAAGAGTACCGGCGCTACGGCGAGCGCCGGTACCACCTATGCATCAGGCACGCACCCTGCATGCTGCTGGCACGATCGTGCCGGATGCATGCAGGGGGCGTGCCTGCACTATGCTGTAAGCCTCTGAGCGAGGGCCTTATTTCTTTTTCTTGTCTCCGGTCCCAAACAGCGGATCATAGTTCGAATCGTAATAGAGCACGGTCATGGCGCCGTTATCACGATAGACAAGATGCACAGTTCGGGTGTCATTCAGGAACCAGACGAATTGATCTGTCTCCTCATACTCCTTGAACCAGTCGTTGTGCATTTTGTTGAGCTGGAAGAAGACATAGTTGTCCTCCGCTTCGGTGTTGGCAGCGTTATATTGGACCAACCAGCCGGCAACGGTCTTGGTTTCGGGATTCATCACCAGGGTCACAACGTCGGTTTTGGGATTGTTCAGCGGGTAATAACTCACCAGATTTCCGGTGTTCAGATTGCCGACAGCGAAGCCTTCCGCGTTCAGGATGGAATCGGCTTCCGCGAGAGTGGCATCATAGAATATCCCGTAGAGCCCGACCTGAGCATGGAGCCCCAGACCCAGAGCGGCAAGCAGGAGCACAAGCGCTAATCTTTTCAATGTTTTTCCTTGCAAAATTCGATCAGGACACCCAGGCTGGATTTGGGATGCAGGAAGGCGATATCCGCTCCATGCGCGCCGGGACGGGGTTCCTTGTCGATCAGACGGATGCCGTCCGCTTCAACGGTGCTGAGGGCCGCGGGGAGGTCATCCACGGCAAAGGCAAGATGCTGGATGCCTTCACCCTTATTTTCGATAAATTTGGCGACCGGGCTGTCTTCGGCGGTCGGGCTGAGCAGTTCTATCCGGGTGTCTCCGCAGGGGAAGAAAGCTACTTTAACTTTCTGGCTGGGCACTTCTTCAATGGCTTCCAGCTTTAGCCCCAGCTTTTCGTAGAAGGCGATCCCCTGATCCAGGTCTTTGACGGCTATTCCGATATGGCTGATGTGTTTGATCATAATGTCCTCATTAAGCTGATAAATCCAAAGACGCCGGGAAAGCCGGCGTCTTTGGCTGATTGATCTTACTTTTTATAGTTGGCGGCCAGTTCGAACCCGAGTTCCATCGCCTTCAGATTGAGGCTGAGGAAAGCGGGTTTGACAGATTCCGCGATGGCTTGACGCAGGGATTCTTCCTTGACCACTTTCGTGATCTTCACCAAAAAAGCCAGCGACAGGATATTGGTCGAGATCGGGCTGCCCAGCTTTTCCTGGGCGATATCGGTGAAAGGCACTTCATAAGTGAATTCCGAGACCAAAGACAGATTCTTGACGAAGGTGGTGTCTATGATCAGAATTCCCTTTTCCTTGAGGTCAAAGAGATAGACATCGCAAGCTTCCTGAGTGAGAGCCAGCAGGCAATCAAAGGAGGTCGCTTCCGGGAAATAGATCTCTTCATCGCTGATGATCACGTCCGCCCGGGAATATCCTCCCCGGGATTCCGGACCATAGCTCTGAGTCTGGGTGGCACGGCGTTTGTCATGCACTACTGCTCTGGCCAGGATGATCCCTGCCAGGATGCAACCCTGGCCTCCGCTTCCGGAAAGTCTGAGCTCATATTGTTTTGCCATCATACACCTTCCTTTGCTTGCACGCGCTGCACCAGTTTGCGGTATTCGCAGGAGTATTCCGGACGCTCTTCGCGCCGCAGGATCCCACGGATGATCTTGCCTTCCACCTGTTCGGGAGGAAGTTTCTCGACCGCTGCCAGAGGGATGGAATTGTCGCGCATGTTCTTCATCATCTCCGGAGCACCGCCTTTTTTGTTCAGACGTCCGTAGATCACAGGGCAGGCGCTCACGACTTCCACCATGGAAAATCCGGGATGGTTCAGAGCTTCCTTGATCATATTCTGCATCTCGATGGCATGGAACGCGGTGGTCCGGCCCACAAAGCTGGCTCCGGCACCCATGGCAAGATCGCAGATATTAAAATCAGGCTCGATGTTTCCATAGGGGGCGGTGGTGGCGATCGCGTCGTGAGGCGTGGTCGGAGAGCATTGGCCCCCGGTCATGCCATAGATGTTGTTGTTGATCAGCACCACGGTGAGGTCGATGTTTCTGCGGGCAGCGTGGATCAGATGATTGCCTCCGATCGCGGTGCAGTCTCCGTCTCCGGTGACCACGATCACTTTCATGTGAGGTTTATGCATCTTGACTCCGGTGGCATAGGCGATCGCCCTGCCATGCAGGGTGTGCAGAGTGTTAAAATCCACATAAACCGGCATCCGGGAGGAGCAGCCGATTCCCGAGACCATCATAATGTCATCCCGGTCCAGTTCCATTGTGGCAATGGCGCGGATGATCCCACCCAGCACTATGCCGTTGGAACAACCGGCACACCAGACATGGGGGAACTTTTTATCGTGCCGCAGGTATTCATGAATTATCTTTTGGGGAATGTTTGCCATGATTAACAAACCTCCTTGAGTTTACGCAGGATGTCGTTCGGCGTGATCAATTCTCCATTCACCCTTTGGATGGCAATGAGATTGCTCTCGCTCTTGTCTTTGGTGAGACGCTGGATCTCGTGGATCAGCTGACCCTGATTGAGCTCGGGAACGATCACGGTCTCCACGTTGCGCAGCATTTTGCGCACCGCGTCATCCGGGAACGGCCAAATGGTGAGCGGTCTCAACAGACCGACCTTGATCCCTTCGGCTCTGGCAATGGCGATCGCGCTTTTGGCAGCACGGGCTGTGATCCCTGCCGCAAAAATGGCGATGGTGGCATCTTCCATTTTATGGCTTTCGATCTGGACCAGATCTCTGATATTATAGGATATCTTCTTACGCAGGCGTTCCATCATCTCTGCGGCTTCCGTGGCCTTATTGGTGGGGAAACCGTGAGAATCATGAGCCAATCCGGTGACGTGGAAACGGTAACCTTCACCATAGCTGGCCAGAGGAGAGAGATACTTTTGGTTCTCATCATAGTGTTTATACCAGCTGGGCGGGACGGTCGGTTTGATCCGGCTGATCACACGAACGTTGGCTATGTCAGGCAGGCTGACAGCTTCACGCATGTGGCCGATCACTTCATCCAGCAGCAGGATCACACAGGTGCGGTATTTCTCGGAGAGGTTGACCGCTCTGATCGTGAGCTCATAGCTTTCCTTCACGGAAGCGGGATAGAGCACGATCGCGGGGGAATCACCATGTGAACCCCAACGGGACTGCATGATGTCTGCCTGAGCGGGAGAGGTGGGCAATCCGGTGCTTGGGCCGGCACGCTGCACGTTTACGACTACACAGGGA
>JAKLEY010000186.1 GCA_022711455.1 Candidatus Cloacimonadota bacterium | reverse complement strand
TGTTCATTGTCCATGCGGTTCACAACGATCACTTTGCCAACTTTGCGATGTTCGACCTGCTCGAGGGCAAGCTCCAAACCGACTTCGAAACCACCGGCAGCATTGGCAACAGCGATCACGTTTTCCACGGCTTGAATCGCCACGATGGCATCACCGATGAAATCAGGATAGCCGGGGCTGTCCAGGATATTGATCTTATGGTCATTGTGGTTCAGGAAACCGATAGACAGACCCAAAGACATCTTTTTAGCTGTCTCTTCGGGATCAAAATCCATCACGGTGTTGCCTTCATCGACCTTTCCAAGACGATTGGTGGCTTTATTGGAGAAAAATATCTGTTCTGCCAAACTGGTTTTGCCGGCACCGCTGGCACCGACCAGCAGAAGATTGCGAATCTTCTTCATATCGTAGTCTTTCATTTGCTTCCTCATCTGTCGGGAATCTCCCTTTCCCGCTTCAGATCAGCTCTGAGCGGGTGCAAGGACTTCCCATAATACTTTGACCTATCCAAAATGATAGATTTGAACAAGGATTTTGGAATGCCTCTTATTGTCAATTGCTTTTTCTCACATATCTTGCAGTGGCCGACAATTGACCTTGCCAGGTCTGCCAGATTCGGCTATTATATGAAATATGCAGCTTGTCTCCAAATAGCTACAGCTTGATGCCGGGTGACCAGTGATATTTCGATTGACGCATACGCTGTATAAAATATTCTGGCTTTACATCAAAAGTGAGGTTTTAATGAACGGTAAAGTTAAATGGTTTAACAAGAATAAAGGTTATGGTTTTATCATAACCGATGATAACAAAGAGTACTTTGTGCACTGGAAATCCATAGTCACCAATTCCCCGCGTGAGCTCAAAGTGCTCGAGCAAGACGAATTTGTGACCTTTGACCTGATGGAGACTGAAAAAGGCGTTCAAGCCATAAACATCATCCGCGTCAATCTTTAATTAACCCAAATTCATAAAAGTTTGAAGGGGATAGCATTCATTTGCTGACAACCCCTTCTTTCTTTTAAAGCGAGTTTTTTATGCCGTTCTTACCAATGACACGTTCTGAAATGGATGCCCTGGGCTGGCAACAAGCAGATATCATCCTGATCAGCGGAGATGCTTATGTGGATCATCCCAGCTTTGGAATCGCCATTATCGGCAGAAGCCTTGAAGCAGCAGGCTACAAAGTGGCGATCCTGGCTCAACCTGACCCAAATAAAAACTCCGATTTTCTGGCTCTGGGCAAACCCCGCCTCTGCTTTGGGATCAGCGCGGGAAACATGGATTCCATGGTCAATCACTACACTGCCCAGCGCAAGATCAGAACCGATGATGCCTACACTCCGGGTGGTCTTTCAGGTAAGCGACCTGACCGTGCCACAATTATTTACACAAATAAGATCAAGCAGTTGTTTAAGGGAGTTCCTGTAATTATCGGAGGAATAGAAGCTTCCTTGAGGCGCATTGCACATTATGACTATTGGAGCGACACAGTCAAGAACAGCGTTCTGGCAGATTCCAAAGCAGATATTCTGGTTTATGGCATGGCGGAACAGACCATGGTCCGGATTGCGGATCATCTGAATGCAGGCAATTCCATCAAAGAGCTGAAAGACTTACCCGGAACTGTGGTCTTTGACAATCCGGATCCTCAGATTTCTGATCAATTCATCCTCCCCAAAGCCTCTGATTGTAAGGATAAACAGACCTACCACCAAGCTTACAGAAGCTTTTATGACAATTTCCAGCATCAGACGCTGTTTCAGGAGAACGGAGGACGCTTCCTGCGTCACAACCCGCCTGCGCCTCCCCTTTCGGAACCTGAGCTGGACAGGATTTATGCCCTGGAATTTGAGAACGCGCCTCATCCGAGCTATAAACTACAGACAATCCCTGCCTGGGAACAGATCAAGGATTCTCTGACCTCACACCGGGGTTGCTATGGAGGCTGCAATTTCTGCGCGATCACAGCTCATCAGGGCAGGGAGATCCAATCCCGCAGCGCTGATTCCATAGTTCAGGAGGCCACCCGTCTCACCCGTAAACATAGATCCAATCTGCCGGGAGCTACCTACAGGTTTCACGGCACCATTTCGGATGTGGGCGGACCCACCGCAAATATGTGGCAAAGTAAGTGTAAACTGGATTATCCGGAAAGCTGCAAACGCCGCAGCTGTATCTTCCCCAATATCTGTCCCAATCTACAATTTGACCATCAAAAGCAGTTGGAAATGCTAGACCGGGTATCCTCGGTTGAAGGAGTAAACCATGTTTTCATCTCCAGCGGGATTCGTCACGACATGGCGATCAAAGATAGCAAATACATTGCAGCTCTGGCCAAACGCTACACCGGGGGCAGGCTCAAACTGGCTCCGGAACATGCCTCGGACCGGATCCTGCGCTTGATGGGCAAGCCCTCGATCTCTGTCTACGAGAAATTCTGTGCGGAATTCCAGGAGCAATGCGGCAAAGCGGGTCTTAAACGCCAGGTGATCCCATACCTTATAATTGGTCATCCGGGGACGACCTTGGAAGAAGCCAAGCAACTGGCTAACTGGCTGCGGCAGAACAAGATCACGGTCGAACAAGTTCAGGAATTCACTCCCACTCCGATGACGATCAGCACCTGCATGTACTACACAGGGCTGGATTTTGAAACCGGAAAGCCGATTCACATACCTAAAGGTAGAGAGATCAGAGAGCAGAAAGAACTGCTCTTTTGGTGGAAAGGAAGCCGAATTCACAATTAGAGATTGACCAAAAGCCCGCTCCCCACAAAGCTGTCCGACAAATATAATTTTCATCAGCAAATGAGGTTTGGACTTATGGATAAGACTGAAAACTGGCAGAAGACAAAGGAGAAAGTCGGCTGGGTGGATCTGAGATCCGCCACCCAGCAAACTTATCGGGATTTGGGATTCAAATGTGGTCTGGAGGTGCACCAGCAGTTGCTGACCCGCAAGAAACTCTTCTGCCGCTGTCCGGCAGGGATCTATCACAATTTTGAAGATTACGACGCTGAGATAGTGCGTCACATGCGCCCCACCCTTTCCGAACTGGGAGAATACGATGGCACAGCGCTGATGGAATTCAAGACCAAAAAGCAGATCGTTTACCGCATAAAAAACGATACCGCGTGCACTTATGAAGTGGACGACACTCCCCCGTTCATCCTCAATCCGGAGGCTCTGGCCAATGCCATGGAGATCGCGCTACTTCTTAAAATGAACATCGTTGGCGAGCTACACATCACCCGCAAACAGTATCTGGACGGCAGCATTCCCACAGGCTTCCAACGCACCACCATCCTCGGGATCGAAGGCTCCATCCCCATCTCCAACAAGACGATCAAGCTCATCCAATTCAGCATCGAGGAAGATAGCTGCCGCGAAGTTTCGGACCATCGTCATGAGAGGATCTACTATGCCGACCGACTCGGTATGCCGCTCATCGAAACGGTCACCTATCCGGATATGCTCACCCCTTGGGAAACCGCGCAGGCCGCGCAGCACATCCGCTTCATCGCCCGCAGCAGCGGGCTGGTGCGCGTCGGGATTGGCGCCGCCCGCCAGGATGTGAACGTCTCCGTCGAAGGCGGCACCAGGGTCGAGATCAAAGGCGTGGCGCACATTTCCTGGATCCCAAAGCTCACGCACAACGAAGCTTTCCGCCAAAAATCGCTGCTGCTGATCCGCGACGAACTCCATCGCCGGGTCAAGGATCCTGCCAAGTGGGAGCTTCGCCACAGCGCTCTGGACAGCGCGGATTGGAAGCATATTCCGCTGCTGAAACAGGCCCATGCCGACGGCTGGAAGTTGATCGCGGCGGTGCTGCCGCACTTTGCCAACCTCCTCAGCTGGTTCAACCAGCCCGGACGCTGCTTTGCCGACGAGATCGCCGACCGCCTCAAGGTGATCGCCTGCCTGGAAAAG
>JAKLEY010000185.1 GCA_022711455.1 Candidatus Cloacimonadota bacterium | reverse complement strand
GGACGACAGCGATCACCAGACCAGCCGCAAGCGCAGCGCTCAAAGTTCTGGCAAGCTGCATCCAGGGGAACATACGATTCAGGTTCATGTGCATTTTTTGATGGATCCACCATAGATACAGCCCTGTGCTGCTGTAAGTGATCAGCACAGTCGCTACAGCAGGTCCCATCATCCCCAGCGAGGTCTTGACCAGGATTAGATTGAGGATCAGGTTTCCCAGCAAAGTGAAGATTGCATTATAGAGGATGTATTTCGTCTTTCCAAGAGCCTGGAATATAATTCCATAGCTTGCGATCCTGACCAGGATTGTGCACAGGTAGACCCTGAAGAACGGGGCGGCAGCTTCATACTGCGCGCCGTATAGCAGAGTGAGAACGTCAGACGCAAGAATGAAACACAGCACAGCCACAGGGAAGATCAGAAGCGCGTTTTTTCTGGTGGCTCCCCGATAGAGCCGGACGGCTTCAGATTTGTCTCCGGAAGCGGATAAATGGGGCAGGATCACAGAATTGACGGAGTTGTTCAGGATGCCGATGAAAGGTAGTTCCATCGCACCTATCGAAAATATGGCAAACTGAGCAGGGGTAAATACTCCTGAGATGACAATTTTATCGAGCTGAATCGCCAGGATTCCAATTATAGAGGAAAGCCCCAGGGGCAGAGAGTAACGCAGCTGATTCTGGTAGAACTCACGCTCGAATTCATATTTGACGGTGTAGCTCCGAAATTGAAAACGCACATACAACCATTGAATGAATGCAGACAACAGCACTGCAACAACGATCATGGTCAGATTTCTGGTAATAACTGCCGTGCCAAGAATGATAACTACATCAGTGACCACTCCTAAGAGACTGAACCGCATCACATTCTCTGTCTTCTTCAAACCCAGCATGATGAAACTGTAAACCTGATTTACAAACATAAAGAGCGGATAGACCGCAAACAGCAGGAGAAGAGTCTTCAGAGACGGATTGGCAAATCTTGCCGCGATCGTCCCACTGAAGATCAATATCCCTAAACCGAAGACCAGACCTAAGACAGAGATAAGATCCACTATTCGTGAGATGAAGCGTTTTATATCTCCGATCAGCTCAAACTTTGGAAGAAAATAGAGCATGCTTTGGGGAATTCCAACCAACAATATCGTTGAAAAGGTAGTGTAGATCAGAAAAAGCTGACGGTAGCTGCCATAATCATCCATGCTCAGCATCCTTGCCAGCACGATGCCGATGATTGATTTCAGCAGGAAACGGAAGCTCTCAACCCCGGAAAGCATACCGGCTGTCCTGGTCAAACTCTTCATTCCCATATCCTTTCGATCGAAACAGGGATCGAATATATAAAGCGGTCGTTTTCACGATAGAGCCTGGCATAATAATCTCCATCGCCAAGCCTTGAACCGTCTGAGATCACCCCGTCCCAATGATCCGTGTTCGCGCCACTATCGTAAAAACGGCTGCGTTGGTAGATCAATTTATCCTCATTATCATATATTTCGATATTCCATCTGCCTGGCGAGGGCACGAAAATATAGAGGCTGTATTGCTCCAACAGAGGAACAATCGTGATATCAGGGGCCAGCATTTCCGGTTTTTGATCAACTTGCTGCCCGGCTGCTGCCGTGCCTCCCGTTCCTGATTCATTCAGAAAGGCCAGCTCATCACCGCTTTCTTTGAATACAGTGGCTCCCAGATAATCAAGAGCATTACCGCTCTGCAAGCCATCGTAGCTGAAAAGCGCTATGCCGGCAAAATTGGCATCACGGGTCCAATTGACGCGATCGATCAGATTGTTGATATTATAGCTTGGTAAGGATCCATATTTATCAGCAAGCAGCGATTTCCCGGCCGCATCCCAAGCTCGCAGTCCCATCACTATCTTGTCATTATGATAGAATGATCTGATCTCATTCATGACTCTGAAGAATGCTGCGTCATCTCTCTGGTAATGCATGGGATAGACCCTGTCTATAATCCCCCGGTTGAGCCAATCCAGCCAATCCTGACCCATGCCTTTGAGAGCGTCATTATAGTCAGCGAATACCGCGGCAGTCAAGAGCAGTTTGGGGTTGATCCTGCGGGTTTGAGCATGGAGCTTTTCCACAAACTGAGTCACCTGCAAGACTCTCCATTGATTGAAATCGATGTCGTGACCTTGTTCCCGGTAGAGATTGAATCTTGCTTTGGAAATCGGGTGATAGCCGTATTGAGCATTAGGATAGCGAATATAATCCAGATGAATTCCATCCAGATCGGGGTAACCGCTGGTAATATCTCCCAGGACATTTAAGAGATAAGTCTGCACGTCCGGAATCCCGGGATCTATAAAGTAACCGAATTCCTGGTTCTTTCCGTTTGATCTGCCAGCGCTGTCCCAGGTGAACCATTCCCGGTGATTGCGGTACATATAATTCTTCGCAAGCAGTTCAGGCAGCAGGGGAGTGGAGTTGAAAACGATCACCCAGGCCTGCACGTTAAGATTTTGCTTGTGACCCTCAGTGATGGCATATGCTAAAGGATCAAAATCCGAATCGTTCAGGATATAGCTTTGTGGTTCCGGATTGGGATATTCATCTTCCACCCGATTGGTTTTATAAAGAGCGTCCGAGCGATAACGTACCTCTACCAGGATCTCTGTCTGGTTGTTTGCAACGGCTTTAGCGATGACCTGGTCTATGCTTTGGGGAGTGTTTATGCTCCAGGGCAGAACCCATAAAGAGCGGATCTCACCTGATCGGGCTCCCAGGCTTGAAAGTGCGATCGTAAATACTGCAAGGAGAGCCGGCAACCTAAGCTTCAAGATTGCTCTCCACTATCGATCACTAAAGCTTTGGCAGTGCCGGAATGCAGGGTGAGATCGATCTCGTCCCGCGCAAGCAGATCAGAGGCATTACGGACGATTTTACCATGTTTCTGAACCAACGCAAAACCTCTGGCGAGAATATGACGGGGCGAGCCTTCCTCCAGACGCGTCCCCAGCAAGCTAAGTCTTTCAGACCGGATGCTTTGAGCTGTCATTAAAGAACTCTTCAGGGATACGTTTGCTTTATCAAGTTTATGCAGGCTCTGCAGCTTAAAGGTTTGGAAGCAAAAGCCAAAGCCGGTCTGCAGCTTTGCTGCAATCACATTGAAGCTATCTGTTTTTGATCGCATGCGAAACTTGATCTCAGCCAGGGAATTGCTCGCCAGATCCAGCCTTTGAGCCATGGAATTCAAAACAGAGACCGGATGGTAGCGTTGGAGCCGGTGACCTGTTCCGGTCAGGTTTTGGTGGTGATTGGCAAGGGAATTGGAAACAGCAAGTTCCAGCCTCTTTCCCAAAACATTGATCAAAGACAGTAATTCGGTCTTATCCGGGACAGCCAGCTCAGCGGCAGCTGAAGGAGTCGGAGCCCTCAAATCTGCCACAAAATCGCAGATCGTGAAGTCTATCTCATGCCCCACACCGGATATCACCGGGATTTTGGAAGCGAAGATCGCGCGAGCCAGTCCTTCATGATTGAAAGCCCACAGATCTTCCTGAGATCCCCCTCCGCGCGCAATGAGGATAACGTCCACAAGTTCAGATTGGTTGAAATACTCAATTCCTTTGATCAGTTGTGCCGGAGCTTCGGTTCCCTGCACCAAAGCGGGATAAACCAGGGTTTCCACAGGATATCTGCGTTTCAGAATATTCATGATGTCCTGCAGGGCAGCCCCGGTCGGGGAACTCACAATACCGATCTTTTGGGGGAATTTGGGCAGGGCTTGCTTGTGTGCGGAAGAGAAGAGGCCCTCAGCTTCCAGTTTTTTTTTCAACAGCTCAAACTGACGAGCCAGGTCTCCCTTGCCGGCTTCCTGCATGGTTTGAACATTCAGGTTGTATTGACCGCTTTTCTCAAACACTGTGAGTTTGCCAAAACATACCACCTGCATGCCGTCTTCAGGTTTGAAATCCAGCCGG
>JAKLEY010000184.1 GCA_022711455.1 Candidatus Cloacimonadota bacterium | reverse complement strand
TGCTCAGCAGAGAAATTGATCACTTCGATCAAAGTTGAGCTTGTTTCCGTGGAGATGAACAAATTGGCCGGAATCTCATCTGTGTAACGGTTGCGGTAGTTGGCTGATATCTTGAGGATGCTTTGCGGATTGCTGAGATTGAAAGGATAACCGCTCAGCCAGGGGTGGTTCGAATTGATCGGTGCCTTGAAATCCAGACTCAGCTGAGTGCAGGGAAGATCCGGATCGTTCCAGCTCAGATAGGTCCTGTCGGTTTGCAGTTTCAATTGTGGTTTCAGACAGGGTACTGTGAGCGATGAGGCGCTTTCCGAGGCGTTTCCGTAGATATAAAATCCGCTGGAATTGTAACCGGCATAGATAAAACCATTTTCATAGCTGAAATGCCCTGAATCATAGGCTGTTCCATAGCTTTTAAAGTTCAGGCGGTCAAGGGTTTCAGTACGGAATATCCGGAATAATCTGCTGGAGGAAGTGGGTTCAAAAGAGGTTCGGAGTCCGAATTCTATCCAGGCTTCAGAGGGTAGGCTTTCGATCAGACTTCCGTTTTGGGTGATATTCATGGCAAAAACGCTGTAGTTCCCGGCCAATGAAAATGGCTTTCCACTAAAATAGTCGTTAAGCGTTGAGCCTGTATCAGGAGCTAAATCTAAATTCAACATGGTATTAGGGATGTTTGTGTCCCTAAAATCCAGCCAGATATCCTGCAGATAGAGCTGAGTGTATGATCCGTCCAGAGGCAGATTTAGTTCATCCTGAACAGCCAAAGGTGTGGCCAGAAAATAAACTCCGTTGCCCTTGAAGAAGCTGACCAATTCATTGTTTTCAATGATCCAGGTGTTCTCTCCGGAGGGCCAGCCTGAGACCGCTGATCCGCTCAAGCGCGTCCACTGGCTGTTCCAGAACCGGCTTTGAGGCAGACGGTATCTGAGAATGGGCACGGCATCACCACTGTAGGACGTCTGCAGATCCAGCACTTTAGTGCCCATGGCAAAACCAGGGAAGAGCTGTTGAACACGTGTGACTTCATCACTTTCAAGATTGTCTTTGAGCTTTAGCTCCAGATCAGAGCTCATAAAAGCCGCCGGAAACCAGGCTCTGACGTAATCCGAATCGGTCACGATCAAGGCTTGCAGGTCGTGCGAACCGGCAGATTTACGGATTTCTGTGGAGTTCTGGAAATCAACCAGGCTGTGTTCACCGTTTCCATCCAGATCAAAAAAGCATCTTCCCGCTCCATAGGGGTAAACAACGGCTGGACTTGCGCTTAAGACCCAACCGTTCTGAACCGTTTGAGCCTTTGCCAGGCTGCTGCCGGATTCCAGATCAGTGTAGAGAGTGCCAAAACCGGGGATCGAATCCAGCAGGATCTCAACGCTGTCTCTGATCACGCTGATTTGGTAGGTCTTGCTGAGTTCGATCAAGCCTGTTGCCAAAGCCAGGCTGTCTCGCTCAGTGAGGCTTTGCACCTCTTTAAGAGAGATTCTGTCTCCATACCAGAGCGCGCTGTCAGCAATGCTTTCTTTAGGGATGTAAAGGTAACTGCGGTCGTTTTCGCTTTTGATCAGATGGTCGGAATAGACCCGGATCGTGCTTTCGATGATGTACTCTTTGGGATCGAGGTTTGGGGGCAGCAAAGAGTTCTCGCGCAGATTGCATCCCGTCAGGACCAGACCGGCAATAAAGACGGACAGCACCAGGATCTTAGAAGGTATAAACCAGACGGAGGAGGGAGAGATGGTTGAAATTATCTTCATTCATTCCTAATTGTTGGTAAAATATTATATTCAGCTGCTTCCAAAGTGGAGCTGAGAGGGACATCCCGTAGTAGGCTTTACCGGGAGCGAAATCATCCGTTATATCATCGTTTGAGCTTGTGTGCCAAGCCAGATCACCCCATCCGGCATAAGCACCCAGATAAATATCCCGGTAGATTCTCGAGGATGCGCTGGCTGAGACGACCCAATTCTCAGTGTCGGAATTCAGAGCTTCATTGTCCTGAAAAACTTTAGATAGTGACGCAGTGAGCGTAACCGGATGGGTCTTAAGTTCCAATCCGAGATCACTCTGATATACATTAAAGCGTTCAAAAACTGCCAAATGCTGGCTGATCCTGGCTCTTATACCCAACTTACCATAATAGAATCCGGGGCTTAGAGTCAGATTAACTGCTTTGCCCGGATAGAGCCTGACGTCGTCACCCTCCAGATACTGAAGCCCAAGTCTGACATCAAGATAAGGAAGCTGTTTGCGCAGCGATCCTTTGAGATTCCAGCGGAACGGCGATCCGGAGATCAGTATTTCTTCTGCTTTGATCCGGTAGGTCAGAGACCTCAGTTTATATGCCGCGCCAAGGCTGAGTATGGTGCTTGCGCTGTCTTTGAGAGCAATTGCAGTTTCCAGCTGCCATTGACCTTTGAATTGACTATCCGTAAACGGAGCTGTGATCTGTCTATAGTGTTGCATTGCCTTGGGATAGTTATCCAAACGCTGATATATCCAGACCAGGCCAGAGTGCGGGAGATCCCTTAGCTCAGAGTTGATCAGAGTCAGAGCCACGGAATAATCGCGTCTTGCCGCTAAAGGCTTGCGCAGAGAGGCTTCTGCTGTTGCCAGATGGTTCAGGATCAACCCTTTGGTCTCTTTGTTTTGATCCGCTAAACCCTTCAGGATGGAATCTGCCTCGCTGATTGTATCGGTCCATCTGTTCAGGCTGTTCAGAGCCCAAAGTAATCCGGCAGCCGCGTCTCCTGATTCCGGATC
Organism: Candidatus Cloacimonadota bacterium; assembly: GCA_022711455.1. Taxonomy (GTDB): domain Bacteria; phylum Cloacimonadota; class Cloacimonadia; order Cloacimonadales; family Cloacimonadaceae; genus PHBP01. Next base: position 1,365 of record JAKLEY010000184.1, on the reverse strand, counting down.
CTGTTTACGAACTTGCTGATATTCGGGCAAGGCCAGCTCGGGCTGATTGTTCATCATATAAAAATATGCCAGATTCAGTCTTTGGCTGATATCCAGCGGGTTATAGGCAAGCTGGACTTTGATGCTGTCTATCTGCTGCTGGTAAAAGCTCTCCTGGGCACAGACCGCGCTCAGGATTATCATGAGAAGCAGCAGCAGAGTAACGCGTTTCATTTATCGAGCACGCCCTTGTATTGGGTAATGATCGTGGATTGGGGATAGTATTTCAGCAGACTCTGGTATTGCAGTCTGGCTTCCTCAACATTGCCTGCAAGATAAAGATTATTCACCAAATAACCCCTGCTCTCCATGTCCCATGGGTAGATCGAGAGCATCCGCTGGTAATAACTTGCTGCCAGAGCATAGTTTTTACTCATATAGGCAGCATATGCGGCTTTACTCATCAGAGTCGGATTCTGTTTATGAACTATCAGCTGGGCATCAACTGCAGTGATGGCTTCAGAATATTGACCCAGAGCTAAAAGACAGTTAATGATGCCGGTTTGAGCATCCAGATTATCCTGCAAAGCTATTGCGGCTCGATAAGTCAGAATTGCTTCCTGATACTTGCCCATCAGGTATTGTAACCAGGCAATCCTAACTTTGTAAAAGGAATCGGCAGGATCTTTCGAAGAAAGCTCCAGCATCACATCCAAAGCGCTCTGGAAATTGGCACGACTCTCCTGAACATATGAATCAGAGATGTTTGGCGCTTGAGCAAACAGAAATGAGCCAATCAGCATCAAGCCGATAACTGTGATAAGTATTTTAGGCATTATTGGTCTCCTGTGGGCTGTTCGAAACGTGTTCAGCAATCAAAACTTCCTTGTTGTTCTGCATCAGTTTAATGATCTCAACCCCGTTTTTCCTGCTCATCACTAACTCTGCCGACTGCTGGTTCAGCTTGATTCCCAGCAACTGGAATTTGGTGACACTGCTGACGATCAACTGTTGTTTCACAGTTTGGAGCCTGGCTTCAGAGCTGACTCTGATCGGCTTGAAAAAGGGGATAAAAAAGAGCGTGACGTTCTTCCAGAACGGACTCATCACAACCGATAAACTGGGCTCATCTTTCCAGGTCAGATTGTGGTTTTCGATCCAAGGCAAGCGCGATGCAGCAAGGGCAAAAGCAGCCAGAGCCGTTCCGCGGTTATGAGTCAGATTGAGTGAATTGTAAATTCCATTGTAGATAGAAAACTCGAGCTTAGTTCCTTTGTCACTGCTGATCGTATGCACTCCCAGCAAATCCAATCCCACTTCCCAGTTCTCCTCCCATTCCTTGCCAGAGCTTTGAACCCTGAACTTTTGCGACTGCCTGTATCCTAA
>JAKLEY010000183.1 GCA_022711455.1 Candidatus Cloacimonadota bacterium | reverse complement strand
TGCCGTCGATCTTGCTGTCGATATTCTCCATCAACTCTTTGGTACGTTTGATGATACCCTTTTCGGTATATCCGCAACGAACCACAACGAAGGTCATATCTACTTTTTTGGTGAGAATGAGGGCATCCGTGACCGCTATGATGGGCGGAGTATCAAAGAGGATAAAATCATATCTCTCTTTAAGTTCCTGAATCAGTTTGTCGGTTCTGTAGGACGAGATCAATTCCGATGGATTGGGGGGCACAAAACCGCTGGTGATGACGTCCAGATTGACGATCCCGGATTGTTTGATCACTTGTTCGACCCTTACCTCCGGATCGATCAAATAGTCACTGACTCCGTTTTCCTTTTCGATTCCGAATTTATTGTGGATCATGGGGCGCCGCATATCCATATCGATTAAAACGACCCGACTGTTCATCTGAGCCAGAGTGATCGAAAGATTTACTATGGATGTAGATTTACCTTCTTTGGGTCCGGAGGACGTGATCAGCATAGTTGTGCTGCCCTCGGGCTTCTTGGCCAGAATATTTGTTCTGAGGGTACGGTAGCTTTCAGCTATGGGAGATTTGGGGGCATAATGGGAGATCAGCTGCATCATCACAAAGTGCATCGATTTCATCAGTTGCTCTTTGTTTTCACCCTCGGCTCTTTCGATCAGATCGTTAAACTCTTCAATTCTGGATTCGGATTCCTGGATCATGGGGATAGTGCCCACGATCGGCAGACGGACGTAGTTTTCCATGTCTTCCAGAGTGCGCAGCTTGGTATCAAGTGAATGCACCAGAAAGGCGGCACCGATGCCAAGACCGAGACCCAGGATCAGACCCACGAGGATATTCATGGAGACTCTGGGCTTGATCGGGACATTGGGTTTCTCAGCGTATTCAATGATGCGGATATTGCCAACCTTAGCCTGTTCAGCTATCTTGGCGTCTTCATATTTTTCCATCATCATGTCGTGGATCTTGCCATCCAGCATCATGTTCCGGGTAAGACGGGCAAGCTCGAGCTCCGTGTTTGGCAAAGTAATGATGCGCTCGTCATACATTTCTTTGGTGGATTTCAGGCCGTCGACCTGGGCTCTGGCCATTTCCAGCTCAAGATTGGACTGGATGATCTTGCCAAAGAGCTCAGAACGCGTAGCCAGCGGATCACTGTTGGCCCGGATCTTCAGAAGGACATTGATCTCCTTACGGAGTTCCTCTTCGGCTTGTTGCAGCTCATCATTGAGGGCTTTGATCTGGGGATGACCTGAATCATAGATCAGGGGATCCTTGATCTGCAGCTTGGTGATGGTGGTTTGTAAGCCCACCACCTGCTTGCGCAGTTCTTCCACCCGGGGAGCAGAGAGCACGTTTTGCACGTCAGTGAGCAGGGAATCCTGTTCCGCCAGCTGTTGCTGGAGTACAACCAGCGTTTTTGCCTTGACAGCCTGATCCGTCAGAGCGGATTCATAGTTCGCTTCTACATCGGCCGATTGTTCGATCAGTTTGGAGGTTTCCTCGCTCAACTGGGTCAGCTTATTCAAATTTTTAAATTCACGCAGATCGTTCTCAGAGCTCTGCAGCCGGCGGGAAATTGCGTCCAGCTGAGTCTCCAGAAATTCGCGGATCGTGGTGAATTCCAGCCTGGCATACTGGGTGTTTTCCTGCTGGATAGCCTCAGCGATCGCGTTCACTGCAGCCATGGCCTCAACCTGATTGGTGGATTCCATGCTGATCGTGAGGATGTCGGTCTCACGTTTGGATTCGACTTTCATGGCGGATTTGAGGATGGTTCCCGGATTCCTGGCTTGATTGATCGGGAAGCTTTCCCACTCGGGATTCTTCTTCATGATCTCCCAGGCCCGGTTGCCGATGGGCTTGCTCTTCATAAGCTCGATCTGGTTATTCAGGCTGTTGGTTCCAACACCGGGGGCAGCCATAAACAGCATCTGGGCATTGCCTTTCTGATCCTCCAGCAAAATACGCGAAGCTGCTGAATAGACCTTGGGCTGACGCGCAGTGTAGATAATCGTGGCGGCTATCACAAGCGCGAAGACCACCACCACCAGGTATCTGTATTGCAGGATTATCCGCAGATAATCCGAGAGCTTGATCTCATCTTGGTTGATCTGGTTAAGTTGTTGATTTTCCATTCTTTATGCTCCTCCCTACTTGATGTTTGTGACAAGGTTATACACGCTGAGCGCAATCGCAGCTTTGGAGAGGAAATCGGCTACTTTGGAGAAAGCGTAGAATATGGTTCCGGAGAGGATAACGGTGTCGCCTGCCTTCATGGGAGACGAAGTGACCAATGAATCTGATCCGGAGGTCATATAGTCTTTGAGATTGATCCAGATGATCTTTTTATCTCCGGTTTCGGGAAAGGGACGCACTATCCTGATCTTGGTTAGCTTGGCATCTTCCTTGGGTCCTCCGGCAAGCGCCAGCAGGGTCAAAAAACTGGTGTCGTCCGGAACCACATAAAGCCCCGGTTTATAAACCTGACCCAGGACGTATGTGTGTATTTTGAGCCTCTCGACCCCTGTCTTCACACCCTCATAAGAATATGCAGAAGCGTTACTTCCGGAGGAGATTATGGTAGTTTCCTGGCAGAACAACATGCTCCCCAGTAAGGTAAAAATAAGCGCTATCAGTATCTTCTTCACTTTATCCTCTTCTGAATTTTGAGTTATCATTTGATTTGTCCACTATCAGTCAAGAAAATTCTCTGTGATCTTCTTGTGCTGCGGTTGGCAGGCACGTTCCGGGTTGTGGTCTCATTTTCCCTGGACATGCATTATTCTCTCATTGGATTCTGAGCCCATATAGCCCTGCAGGTCCTCCGACCAATCGAAGACATCGACTCTCCAGCGCAGACTGTGCCCGGCATTGGCTTGAGCCAGATTAACCGGGAAAATGATCTGGGGAATGTCTTCCGGGAAGGCAGGAACCCAATCCTGATGCCAGATATATTCGTAGTTCTCGTCCATCACCAGAACCCGGCAAAACGAAACTATATCGTTGATATCCCAGGAGAAGACGATCTGCCCCGGAACAACCGTGGCGTTATTCTGAGGGGCGGTGAGAATGGGTTTGGATAACAAAGCATAGGAAACTGTATCGCTGGTGGCGGTATTACCGGATGTGTCCACCAGGTCTATATAATACGAGTAGATTGTGCGTTCTTGCAGGTCGGAAGAGTTGTCCAGATAAACATCGTTGTTGTAAGGAATAGAATCCAGCAACACGGGAGTGGGGTTGAGATCGTCAAAGCGGTAGACTTTGACATGACTGAGATCAGTGTCTATAAAGGGCATCCAGACAATCCTGATCCAGTCGTCATCCGGAACCGCATCGATGCCGTTGTTATCTTCGGTGAGGGTGACCAAATCAGGCAAATTGTAATAGGCTGTCCCCGGATCTCCAACATCACCCAGGTGCGGGATCAAGGTTGGCTCCGCAGGGGGATCGTTATCATGATCAGGGTTATCGTCGCCCGAGCATGACAACATGGTGAAGGCAAGTAACAATCCCAGGACTATTAGACTGAAGTTTTTCATGAGTTCTCCTTAGAAGTTGATCCGTAGACCAAGTCTGTTGCTGATCCCGACCGGGTTGGTGATCAGGGCATAATCCAGATTAACACCGTATATTTTGAAACCTGCACCACAGCTGTAATTCCGGTTGTGATATCCCAGACGCAGGCTTGCCTGGTCGTTATAGATCCATTCTGCCCCGAAATGCTGGGTGCCTTCATAGACGTAATCATAATCATAGGCCAGTTTCAGCTCGCTGTTCAGGCTTTTCAGGGGCTGAGTGACTGCCAGCCCCAGTTTGGTGTTGAACAGCGCTTCGTCTCCATGATCGGTCTGAGTGTCCCAGATGATATTTGTTCCCGAGATATCCTGAAAATTCATCCCGAAATTAAAACCGCCAAGTTCTTCTATGTCAAAGATCACTCCCAGGTCCGTCTTGATGAGAAAACCGAAGTCAAATCCGGTGCCTGTTCCCAGTTTATCAGCGATTTGGCGTTTGATGTACTTAACATTTCCCCCCAGATTCAGCTCAAAAGGCACTTCAAAAAAAAGCCATCCCATGTTGGCATTGAATTTCAGAGCTTTTGCGAAAGAGAATTGATACAGGTCATCCGTGCTGCGGAA
>JAKLEY010000182.1 GCA_022711455.1 Candidatus Cloacimonadota bacterium | reverse complement strand
TTCCGTTACGCTCCCGATCTACCCGTGGTCTTCGAAAACATCAGCGCAAAGATAGATGCCGGCAAGACTCTGGCAGTGGTGGGCCCCACAGGTTGTGGCAAGACCACTCTGATCGAGCTCTTGGTGCGAATCTACAATCCTCCCCGGGGTTCCATCCTGATCGATGAGCACGACATCTACAGCATCCCGCTTCAGGTTCTGAGGCGTGATATGGTGCTGGTTCCTCAGGACATCTTCCTGTTTTCGGATACCATTGCCAACAATATCCGGCTGGGAAATCCCGAGATCGATGACGAAGCTGTCTTCAATGCTGCCCGGGCGGCAAACGTCTATGACGAGATCATGGATTTTGAGAATAAATTCGAAACCCTGGTGGGCGAACGCGGAATCACTCTCTCCGGTGGCCAAAAGCAGCGTGTGGCCATAGCCCGCGCCTTGCTTACCGATCCCCGCATCCTGATCCTGGACGATGCCCTCTCTGCGGTTGATACCAAGACGGAACGCTTTATCCTGGAAAACCTGATCAAACTCCGCGAGGGTAAGACCACGATCATCATAGCTCATCGCATCTCATCCATCCAACACGCCGACAAGATCATCGTGCTGGGTGAGGGCGTGATAGCTGAACGTGGAACTCACGCTGAATTGGTGGCCCTGGGCGGATTGTATAACGATCTGGTGGAAAAGCAAAGGATCCGGGCCCGCCTGGAAGGGGAGGAGTTATGAGAGGTGGAGGTTTCGGCGGAGGCCGGGGCGGAGGATTCTCTGCGGACGATCTGAAAGGCAAGATCTACGATCGCCGGCTCTATTCCAGGATGCTGCGCTATGTGGTGCCCTATCTCAAACTGGTCATACTTTCCTTTGCGATCCTGATGTTGGTTGCCGTGGCGGAGATCGTGCTGCCCCTGATCCAGCGTTCGGCGATCGACAATCACATTGTATCCGACAAGACTCTGGTGATCTACGACAATCCTCAGGATGCGACAGCCTTCCGGGACAAGTATCATTTCCTGAAATTCAAGGAGTACGCTTACAAAGATAAACACTTTGTGATCATGAACACCCGGGACCGCAACAAATTGGACCGGGGTGAATTGAAGGCTTTGGAAGACCGTGGTCTCACCGGCAAGCAATATTTCTTTGTGATCAAAGACATTCCTGCCAACCGTAACATTCTAAAACAGTATATTTTGGAAATCGATAAACCCGGGTTCACAAAATACGGTCTTGCGGGCTGGTTCAAGATCTCTGATGAACTGATCGTGGTAGAACGCGGATTGGTGCAAAGACTTCCTAACAAAGCAAGGCTCGAACTGCGCAAAGATGCGTCTCAGAACCTGCTTTATCTGGCCCTGCTCTTTCTGGGCATTATCACGGTAAGGATGTTCTCCAGCTATTTCCAATCTGTGATCACCGCAAAGTATTCTCAGCTTGCGATGAATGATCTGCGTCACGACGTCTTTGCTCATCTGCAAAGAATGCCGGTCAAATATTACGACCAAAACCCCGTGGGACGTCTGGTGACCAGAGTTACCAACGACGTGCGCGCCATAGACGAAATGCTGGCATCAGGGGTGATCACGATCGTGCAGGACGTGATCCTGGTGATCGGGATAGTTGTCCTGATGCTGGTTCTGAATTGGAAACTGGCGCTGATCAGCTTCATCATTCTGCCCTTTGTGATCTTCACGATCTCGGTCTATCGTCGCAAGACCAGAGTGGTCTATCGTGACGTCCGGAAATACCTTGCCCAGCTCAACGCCACTCTCTCCGAACATATAGCCGGGCAGAAGATCATCCAGCTCTTCAATCAGTATTTTACCAAGCGCAACGAGTTCTCTGAGATCAACCAGACCTATTTCCTCACTTCGATCAAGCAGCTTAAGCTCTTTGCCTTTTTCCGGCCTATCATCCACGTCTCGTCCCAGATAGCAGTTGCTCTGATCATCTGGTACGGTGGTGGTCAGATCCTGCGCAACGCCATCTCCATCGGGCTCTTGATGGCTTTCACACAGTACATCACGAAGCTCTTTGAACCTATCAATGATTTCAGCGAAAAGTTCAACGTTCTCCAGGGCGCGTTGGCTGGCGCAGAAAGGATCTTTGACCTGATGGATCAAACCCCGGATGATTATCGGGATGAGCTGAAAACCGATTCCAAATTTGCCGGTGAGATCGAATTCCAGAACATCTGGCTGGCATACAATCCCGATGAATGGGTGCTTAAAGACATTTCATTCAAGATCCGTCCGGGTGAAAAGGTGGCTCTGGTTGGGCACACAGGTAGCGGAAAGACTTCTATTGCCAGCCTGCTGCTGGGGCTTTATCCCTATCAAAAAGGCAGGATCCTGATCGATGGCAAGCCTCTGGATCAATACGCTCTGGAGGATATCCGCAGAAATATCGGGATCGTGCAGCAGGACGTCTTTATCTTCAGCGGAAACATCAAAGACAATATCGCGCTTTCCAACAGTGACCTGACTGATGAAGAGATCGAGGAAGTTTCCACCCATGTGAATGCTGATAAATTTATCCATAAACTTCCCCATAAATACGACGAGCCGGTGATGGAACGCGGTGCCACCCTATCGACAGGTCAGCGTCAATTGCTGGCCTTTGCAAGGGTTCTGGCATATAATCCGGCGATCTTCATTCTGGATGAGGCCACCAGCAATATCGACACTGAAACCGAGATCCTGATCCAGGACGCGCTGAAGAAGATCATTGAAGACCGCACCTCGATCATGATAGCCCACAGACTCTCGACGATCCAGCATGTGGACAGGATCCTGGTGCTGCACAAAGGAGAAATTGTGGAGGAAGGCTCGCATTTCGATCTGCTGGATAAAAAAGGCCTTTACTATGATCTCTACCGTTTGCAATACACTTAATATGCTGATTGGCTCAAAAAAAGCTTTGACAAAATACTGCATGGTTAAATTAATAAACCAAGACGAAATATCCCTTAATCATAAGGAGGAAACGATGAACAAAGGATGGCTGATTATATTAGCCCTCGTCGCTTTTACTACGATGCTTATCGCCGGCAATACCAGCCGCTATGAGGTCGTGCATTATCAGGAAACATTTGAATCCGGCGCAACCGGCTGGACTCACTATGATGGTGGTGTCTCACCCAACAACTGGCACATCTATAACAATGGTGATGCCCAGGCCAACGTTTGGTGGATGGGAGATCCCGCTCTGGCATCCGGAGCCAATATCGGCGGTTATTATGATCACCAGTATCTGGTTTTGGACACCCCCGCGCGCACCATTACTGCCGGTGCTACCAATCTCACCTTCAAGATGAGACATAACGTCGAAGCTCCCGGAGCCAGCGGCGGTTATGACGGTTGGGATTCGATCAACCTTCGCGTGTCCACCGACGGTGGAGCCACCTGGACAGTGTTGACCGGCACTCCTGCCTATCATTTCCAGAATTCCTATGCCTTCGGTTTTGAACACGGTGAAGGTATGGGCGTCCCCGGCTGGGGTGGTGTCACCACCGGTTGGGTCAATGCCACATTCAACCTTTCCGCGTATGTGAACCAGAGCGTCAAAATTCGCTTTGCTTTCGCTTCCGACCCCGCTTATTCCACTGGTGATGCGGCTGCCATGTATGGCGTCATGATCGACGACATCGCTTTTGGCGGTTACACCAACAATGGCGTGAACGATGGTCAGATGACCTGGAGCAGTCTGGTTCCCCTGGGTGGAGACCTCTGGGCTGTCAGCACAGATCCCCTTGCTCCCTCACCGACTCACGTGATGAAGAACCAGAATGCCAACGGTTCCTATAATGTGAACATGATGAACTATCTGGTGACCCCCCCGATCGTGCTTCCCTCCAGCGGAGACATCCGTTGCGATTTCATGATCAAAGGTAACTTCACCGATCCCAACACCTTCCCTGAAGTGGATTATTTCGGCTGGGAAATCTCTGTCAACAATGGTATCACCTGGTATGCCATGAGCAATCCCTATGGTGATCCTGCCGGTAGCAACTATGTCTATTCAGACGCTCCTGCCGAATGGGCATCCATGACTGAAAGCTACACCCTCGATGGTCTGATCACAGACTACGCCGGTGAGACAGCCCAATTCCGCTGGTATTTCAAATCCGATGCCGACACCCCCGCGGGAACCGGTATCATGATCGACGATTT
>JAKLEY010000181.1 GCA_022711455.1 Candidatus Cloacimonadota bacterium | reverse complement strand
AAGTTGATTGTTTTTATAGGCTTCATATGCTTCACGGACAGTCATTCCGCCCGCCCCTGTGTATATCTTCAGGTGCATAGTGGCCAGAATAGCGGCGGCATTTCCACCGGGTCCGTTACCGGTGATAAGTATATCCGGCGCATGTTCAAAGATGTGTTGGGCGGTTTTTGGTCCTGCTCCATGGGCCACATTGACTATCTCCCGGTTGTCAAGGGTGCTGATTTCTTCTGTATCCTCATCATAGAAGAGGATGAAATCCGTGCGTCCGAAGCGGGGATCGATCTTGGCGTCCCAGTCTGTGCCGGTTGAAGTGAAAGCTATTTTCATGATAACTCCTTGATAATGCTTTGCCAGATCAGGTCAAAGCGGGTTTTCCATTTTGGAGGATCGATTTCCACCAGGCTCTGGCCAAGCGTGATCGCCTGGGAGAAATCTTCGTCATAAGGAAGGTCATCCAGATGCCGGATGCCTTGTTGGTCCAGGAAGTCCTTGATTTGAGCGGTGATCTGGGGATTGAGATCCGCCTTGTTGATCAGGCATCCGGCCGGGATCTTGAATTGGTCTGTCAATTGCCAGACCCGTTGCAGATCACTAAGTCCGGATAGGGTGGGTTCGGTCACCAAGATCACGAAATCAGCGCCGGAAAGGGAAGATATCACCGGACATCCAATCCCCGGCGATCCATCCACCAGGATATAATCCATGCCAGTGCGCAGGGCTTCCTTTTTGGCCTCTTTCTTGACCTTGGCGACCAGTTTGCCGGAGTTGTCCGCTCCTATACCCAGTTTGGCATGCACAAGTCGGCAACCGAACCTGGTATCTGAAACAAAGCATTGCCCCACCATTTGCTGGGGCAGGGAGATGGCTTGGGCAGGGCAGATCTGATTGCAATAACCGCAGCCTTCACAGTCCAGAGGATTCACTTTGTAAATACTGCTGGCATGGCTGATTGCATTGAAGCGGCAAACTCTCTCACACTCCCAGCAGCCAATGCACATGCCGGGATCGATCTCCGCCTTAACTCCGCTGTAGAAATCCTCGCTGGTCCGGATCTCCGGCTTCAAGATCAGGTGCAAGTCAGCCGCATCCACATCACAATCAGCCATCACAGCCTTGGGAACAATAAAGGCCAGAGCGGCAGCCACCGAGGTTTTACCGGTTCCGCCTTTTCCGGAGATGATCACGATCTCTTTCATATCGTCCTCGGTAAAGCGTCCAGTTTTTGCAGGATGGCGTCCAGTCCCTGACGGAATTGTTCCACCTTGGGATAGATGATCTCACCTCTGGAATACAGTTCCGCGATCTCCCGCCGGTTGGGCAGGACCGCCCAGACGGGAATCTTTTCGGCTTCGCAATAGCGGAAAACATCTTCATTCCCGATTCCCTGGCGGTTTATCACCACGGCTATGGATTTGCCCAGATGCCGCATGGTATCCACGGCCAGGCTGAGGTCATAGAGCCCAAAGGGAGTCGGTTCCGTGACCAGGATAACCATATCCGCATGCTTGGTGGCGTTGATCACCGCGCAAGAGGTGCCTGGCGGGCAGTCTTGAAAGGTGATATTTGTTTCCGGGCAGTTGGTTCTTACATAATCCAGGGTTTGGCCGATCAAGGGCGAGGCCATTTCCACGCCAATATCCAGCTTGCTTTCAATAAAATCCAGTTTACCCAGCCTGTAATGGCGGAGATATCCCAAAGGCTGATCCCGCATGGGCAGTGCTCCCACGGGGCATAGCTCGCTGCAAGCATGGCAGGAATGACATAGCTGGGGAAGCACCATGATGGTCTCGCCCAGTTTCAAGACTGCGTTGTATAGGCAGACTTCCGCGCATTTTCCGCAGCGGGTGCAGAGTTCTTTCTCCCATTGGGGCACCAGCCTGAACATCTGCTGCTCTCTGATGAGGTCGCCTTTGATGAATATCCCGCTATTGGGCTCTTCCACATCCAGATCCACCAGAGTCACGCGGGTGCTTTCAGCGGCACGCAGGGCCAGATTGACCGCTAGAGTGGTCTTACCGGTTCCGCCTTTTCCGCTCGCAATGGCAATCTTCATCAATGGTCGCAGCGATTATCGCCAGATTCCAATTTCCCCTGCAGGTAGAGATTGACCAATATCTCAAGAGAGAAGGGAGGAACTCCCACAACTACCTTGATCCCGTTCTGGCACATCAATTCCTGGGCTTTTATGCCCATACCTCCGGCAATCACTACCGTGCATCCAAGTTGATGTAAAAATGCCGGGTGTGATCCAGGCTCATGCGTGGGCGGATCGACTGTTTCCTGTTTGATTATCTTGCCGTCTTCGATAGTGAAAATGGCAAAGGCTTCGCAATGCCCAAAATGAGAGCTGAGTTCCCCCTGGGCTGTTGGAATGGCTATCTTCATCCGTACATCCTTATTCATTCTGAAGCTTCCAGTTCTCTGATCCTGTCGTCCAACCATTGGATCTCTTTGGCCAGAGCTTGTTTTCTCTCGCGCAGCTCCGCCAAAGTATATTCATAGATATATTCTTGGTCGGTTCCTGCATATGGGTTATTGTCTTCCTGCGGGGTTCGGCCGTGCCGGTGCCTGTGGGCCTGTCCCTGGGGGGATCCCCCGGCACCCAGTCCACGGCCTGGCCTTCCCATGCCGTGGGGTCCTGTTCCGTCATTGTTGGGCATTTCTACCTCCTCGATAGCATTTGCCGCATTTTCTGCAGCGGTTTTGATAGCATTCTTCCAGCGAAATCAGATGGGGCGAATTGCACTGTGGGCAATGGAAGATGTTTCTTTCGCTGGTTTCAGTGTAAACACCGCAATCCTTACAGAGCCAAACATGGCTTTCCAAAGTGATCTCCCCGCCCTCGATAAGCAGGTTGCTGCCCTCCACGAGAGCGGTGGCAAACTTGTTTCTGGCTTTCTCGTAGATGCGGGTGAGTGTGGGCCGGGAAATCTGCATCTGGACCGCAGCCTGTTCCTGGGTCAGGTGCTCGTAATCCAGCCAGCGGATCGCTTCGTACTCATCCAACGAAAGCACAACACTTTTTCGCTGCCCTTCCATCCTGCCAAAGGGCCTGAATCCCTTTACTGCAGGTGTCGATTGGACATTCCTGCGGATGCAGTTTCTTCCCATTGTAACCTCGCTATATTGAACATATGTCCAAAATATTGTGGCTTTGGATTCTGTCAATAGATTTATTCTATCCGGTCTTTGCTCGTTGTCCAAGAGAAACTGGAAGCAGAACCTCATTTGAATCGCTGGTTCATAAATCGAAAACCTAGAGGTCTTATCACACGTAAATGATGCCAATGATCCTCTCCAAGCATGTTTGAGGTGAATCGAATCTAATGTTTAAATATGAGAGTGTTCTTGAAGGTTTTTTGCGCAGTTTCGTTATATGGATCGAAACTTTACAGACACTAAACAGGAGAACTCGACTATGATAGTGTGGTAGTTACTTTGAATTGCAGAAAGCCTGTCATGATTTGCAATTATCGGTGATCTGATTTGCAGAAAGCTTGTCAAAAACTACCTAAATGGATCTTGGTAAGGATGAGCAAGGATGTCCTATGATGCGACAGTTTGCAGTTTTCGCTGCACAATTTGCAGTTTTCGTCGTCACTTTGCAATGATCCAGGGCCATCTCAAAATATTTTACAAGATACAAAAGTTTTGGTTGACAGATTCCTGCCGACAAACATCCTGCCCCTATCTATAGATGTGTTCCGGTCGATGTTTTTTACCAGGCTTAAGTCGCCATGGTGAAACGTCGCGCAGGCATGCTTTCCACCCCGCCGGCGCGAGTTTGTTTCCGCCGGCTGGCAAGGTTGTAATTTCCCATCAGGTTGGGAGGATCTCAAAGTGAAGTTTTATTTGTTTGTCACCTCCCCGGTCTTGGCCCCGGGGGCGGATGGCGGCGTGCTTTTGAGGCATTGCCGTGCAGCATCCGCAGATCTTGGAGCGGCATAGCAAAGGAGAAGATCATGAGAAGGTTAGTTATTTTTGCGCTTTTGGCTGTGCTGAGCGCGTCCCTGGCAGGCACCGCGCGTGGGTTTGGCGAAACCGCCCGGCCCGCTTATTCCTCCACCCGGATCCTGGTGAAGCTGTCCCCCGAGGCCATCACCCGGAGCCCGTTACCGGAAGGCCTTTACGCCGAATCACCCGGTTTTGGCTTGTTCGAGCTGGATTCCATACTGGGCTTGACCGG